>JAIBAS010000287.1 GCA_019695075.1 Promineifilum sp.
ACCGTCTGCGGCGCGACCGGCTTGCCATTGGCCGGGGCGGCCACGGGGGCCGGCTGCGCGGCCGGCGGGATGACCATACGCGCCGGGAAGGCGACGTTAGTCGTCTCGCCGCTGACGATGGCGCGTACCGTCGGGCCGGTGCCCGGCTGCCAGCGGTTGGGCATGGGCGTGCGCGGCGGGTTGCCCTGGGCAACGATGCGCAGCGTCCGCTTGACCACCTCCGTCTCGGCCGCGTCGTAGCCGCTGATGTCGGCCAGCCAACGCCGGTAAGCGGGCTTGTTATCGACGCGGTCGGGGCCGCCGGGGATGCGGCGGGTGAAGGTGAAGGCGATCTGCGAGCCGAAGCCGGCGGCCAGATGGATGGCGTATTGCACCGGGTAGCGTCCGCCGCGGCTCAGGTTCAGCGGCCCCAGGTCGGGGTCTACCTCGCGGAAGTTGGGCACGGGCGGGACGATGCCGTACTCCAGAATCTTAACGGCGATGACATCCTCAACGCCGACGCCCATCGGATGGCCGGTGAAGCCCTTGGTGTTGGCGACGATGATGTTGTTGGCCGACTCGCCGAAGGTGTGGCGCAGGGCCATGACCTCGGCCGAGGCGCTGCCGCCGCGGGCCGGGGTGAAGGTCTCGTGCGACATGAAGACCGTCTGCGCGGCGATGGCGTGGCGGTTGAGGCCGAAGCGGCGCTCGCCGGCGGCGACAAGGCTCTCCATGACCATAGCGATGTGGTTCACGTCCAGCCGCGTGCCGTGGAAGGCGCTGTTGCTCGTTTCGCTGCTCAGCAGTTCGACGATGCCGCGCATGCCGCGTTCGCGGACGGCGTCCTCGCTCTCGACGACGAGAGCGCACGCGCCCATGCCCATGATCGTGCCGTGGCGGCGGCGGTCGAAAGGCAGCGCGGCCTCGGCCACCTGGTCCTTCGTCGTAGCCGCGCCGACGGCCAGGAAGCCCGCGCCGACCCACTCCATCAGGTGCTCGCCGGTGACGTCATCGGCGGCGACGACGACCACGCGCCGGCAACGGCCGCTGCGGATCCAGTCCTCAGCGATGCCGACGGCCTGGGCCGTGCTGGCGCAGGCGGCGTTGACCTGGGTGTTGGGGCCGCGCGCGCCGATGTACTGGGCGAACTGGCTGTGGCCCATGGCCAGGATGCGGAACAGGAAGCGGCGGTCGAAGGTGTAGGGTTCGCGCTCCAGCTGGTCGCGCAGATCGTCGATGCGCCGGGCGATCTCGGTCAGCGTGGCCACGTCGCTGGTGTAGTTGCGCAGGTCTTCGAGCGTCTCCAACTGCTGCTTGCGGCCGCGCCAAGTGTAGTAGTGCGTGAACTCCTCGGCGAAGCGGTCGCCGCCGGGGAAGGCGCTGGCGAAGATGACGCCCGTGTCATCGCGCATGCTCTCCGGCAGCAGCCAGCGCTCCGGCAGATAGGAGCCGGTGGTGGTGCGCTTGTAGGTCTGCACCAGGGGGATGCCCGCCTCGCGCAGGGCGTCGATGCCCGCGGCCATCGCCAGTTGGGTGGTGATGTCCAGGGCTTCGATCAGTTCGGCGGGCACGCCATACTCCTCGGTCAGGTCGAACGGGCCGGGCCGACCGGCCAGCTTGATGACCTCGGCCGGGTCGTTGATGGTCTCGAAGCGTCCGCTGCCGTCTTCGCCCTTCACCAGGCGGGTGATCTGCTTCTGGACGATGAGATTGCGGAAGCGCTCCGGGATGAGATCGACGAACTGCTCGCCGCGCAGGATGCGCAGGGCATTGTCGGGATCCATCACCGGCTTGTTCGCGCCGGGCAGGCCCAGGCCGGTACCGCTGATAATCACGGAGCCGAGCGGCGTCTCGTTACGGTCGTAGGCGCGCTGGGGCGCGGCGTGGGCCTGGCCGTTGGCTTGCAGCGCCTGGGTGAGCGCCTGGGCCAGGGCCTCCAGCGACGACGCGGCCGGTTGTGGTTGTGCTGTCTGATTCATGTCGTTGTTCCCTTCGGCAACCGGCGCGCCGGTCGCGGAGACGCTCGTCTCGCGGGTGGGGGTCGGGGCGTTGGCCACCGGAGTGGTGTTGGCCACCGGGGCGGAGGTCGCTACGGGCGTGGCGGTCACGGGCACAGCCGGTTCCTCCGCGCCGAAGCCGGCGGCGAACAGACCGCAGAGGGCCTGGTTAAAGCTCGGCAACTCGCCATTTTTGGGGTGGTTGGTCAGCAGGGCGACGACATCCTCGCGGTCACCGAACACGTCCTTGACAAAGCCGCGCAGGGCGCGCTTCGGGCCGACCTCGATGAAAACCCGTACGCCGGCGGCGTGCATGGTCTGCAAGCCCTTGACCCACTGCACCGGCGAGGCGATCTGCTTCTCCAGCAGGTCTTTGATCTCGGTCACGCCGGCGGGGTAGAAGTCGCCGGTGACGTTGGCCACCAGGGGCAGCCGCGGCGGGGCGATGTGCATGCGGTCGAGCATCTTGCGCAGCGGCGCGCTGGCCGGGGCGACGATGCGGGTATGGAAGGCGTGGCTGACGGGCAGTTGCATGGCCTGGTAGCCGCGCTCCTGGAAGAGCTTGATGGCCTGCTCGACGGCCTTGCTGGCCCCGCCGATGACCGACTGCGTGTTGGAGTTGATATTGGCCGGGACGACGTAGCCGTCCACCTCAGCCAACGTGGCCTCAACGACCTCGTAGGGGGCCAGGACGGCGGCCATCCAGCCGTTGTCGTCCATCTTGACCCGCGCCATCTCGCGGCCGCGGCCGGCGGCGGCCTCCAGCGCTTCGGCGAAGGGCAGCACGCCCGCGGCCACCAGCGCGCCATACTCGCCCAGCGAATGGCCCATGACCATGTCGGGGGCGAAGCCGTAGTCGGCCAGCAGCCGGCGGATGGCCTCGTCGAGGGTCAGCATGGCCGGCTGGGTGATCTCCGTCTGCATCAGGTCGTAGTTGGCCTGGTTGAGGGCGGCCTTGTCGTTACCGTCGATGAAGAGGTAGCTGCTCAGCGGCCGGCCGAGGATGGGCTGCATGATGGCGTCGGCCTCGTCAAGCGCGGCCTTGACCGTCGGCGAGACGGCGGCCAGTTCGCGGCCCATGTTGACGTACTGGCTGCCCTGGCCGGGGAAGAGGAAGGCCAGCTTGCCGGGCTTGGGGCCGCGCCCGCGGAAGATGCCCTGGGCTTCCATCGCTTTCCAGGCCGACGGCGTGTCCAGGCCCATGACCTTGCGCGCCTTCTGGACGCGGTCGACAAGTTCCTCGTGGTTGCCGAAGTCGATAACCAGCCGCTCCTTGGCGCGGATGTCCACGGCCCGCGGCAGCTCGAACGGCGGCGCCCAGCCCGCCTCGACGCGCTTGGCGACCTCATCGAGGCGGTCCTTCAACTCGTTGGGCGTGTTCGCGCCCAGGGCCAGGATGCCGCGGACGGGTTTGGGGCGAGCGACCGGGGCGGCCGATGGCGTGCCCGTGGCGGGTTGCGCGCCCACGCTGCGGATATCGACGCCGGCGTATTGCTTTTGCCGCTGGGTCAGCATGCCCGGCACGTGCTCTTCCATCACCAGGTGGAAGTTCGTGCCGCCGAAGCCGTAGGCGCTGACGCCGGCGCGGCGGGGCGCGCCGGCGCGGGGCGTCCACTCGGCCGGCTCATGAACGAGATAGAACGGCGACTGACTGAAGTCGATGTTGGGGTTGGGCGGATTGGCGTTGAGCGTCGGCGGCAGCACCTTGTGGTGCAGGGCCAGCGTCGTCTTCAGCAGCCCGGCCGCGCCCGCGCCGGCCTTCAGATGGCCGATGTTGCTCTTGGCCGAACCGAGGCCGATGCTGCTCTTGGAGGCCGCGCCGAACATGGTCGCCAGGCTCTCCACCTCGACCACGTCGCCAACACGCGTGCTCGTGCCGTGGGCCTCGACCAGGGTGGCCGTGGCCGGGTCCAGCCCGGCCGCTTCCCAGGCGCGCTGGACGGCCAACTGCTGGCCGACCGGGTTGGGGGCGGTGATGCCCTTGCCCTTGCCGTCGCTGGAGCCGGCCACGCCGCGGATGACGGCGTAGATCTTGTCGCCGGCGCGCTCGGCGTCGTCGAGGCGCTTCAGCAGGAAGGCCGCCGCGCCCTCGCCCATGACGAAACCGTCGGCCCCGTCGCCGAACGGGCGCGTGCCCGTGGCGCTTAGCGCGCCGATCTTGCAGAACTTGACGAAGGTGGTCGCGCCCATGTTGCGGTCGACGCCGCCGGCGATGACGGCATCGACCTGGTGGTCGGCCAGAAGCTGGGCGGCGGCCTCGATGGCGGCGAAGCTGCTGGCGCAGGCGGCGTCGGTGATGAAGTTTGGCCCGCGCAGGTTGAGGACGTTGGCCACGCGGCCAGAGACGATGTTGGGCAGTTCGCCGGGCATGGAATCTTCGGTGATCTGCGGCAGCGTCGTCGTCATGGCCTCGTGGAACTGCTCTACAAGCGCCGCCTGCGTGTTGGCCGGCAGGCGCTGGAACTCCGGCGCGCGGCGCAGCCAGCCGACGTACTCGGGGAAGGAGATGCGCTGGTTGGTGATGTAGTGCAACTCGCCGCCCATGGCCGTGCCCAGGATGACGCCGGTGCGCTCGGTGTCGAGCGGCCGGTCGGGGTAGCCGTAGTCGGCCAGCGCCTCGGCGGCGATCGTGACGGCCCATTGCTGGCCCTCATCCATGGCCGCGGCCACGCGCGGCGGCAGACGGAAGCGCCGCCAGTCGAACTCAAAGCCCTTCACCCAGCCGCCGATCTTGCTGTAGGTCTTGTCTGGCGCTTTGGGATCGGGGTCGTAGTAGTCGGCAATGCTCCAGCGATCCGGCGGAGTCTCGGTGATGCTGTAGCGCTTGCCGACGATGTTGTTCCAGAACGCGGCGGCGCTCGGCGAGTCGGGCAAGACGGCCCCCACGCCGACAATGGCGATGGCGCGATCAGTTGATTCCATGATGGCATTCCCTCGTTATTTAAACGCGCCGTTCAGGGCGTCGCGCGCGTCGTTCATGTCGTCGATCAGCCCGGTCTGCGCGGCGTAGATGGCCGGCAGATTGAGCGAGGCGGCGAGGTTCGGGTCGGTCTGGCCGGCGCCGATAGCCCAGGCGAGGCCGTCGGTGGCCACCTTCAGGGCGGCGTTGCGGCCGTGGATGCGGGCCAACGCCTGCCGGGCGGGCACGTCTAGCGGGATGGCTTCCGTCGGCTTGGCGCTGACGCGCTCGGCGAAGACGGCCGCCGTCTCGGCCCAGGCGATCAGTTCGCCCAGGCGGAAGAGGACGTGCTGGTTGCGCGTCAGCCGGTCGAGGCGGGCGCGTTCCAGGATGACGGCCAGGGCGCGCAGAGCCAGGGCGGCGTAGTTGGCCCCGTTGCGCGGCTCGGCGGCGTGGAGGGTGTCCAGGCGGGCGGCCCAATCGGTGTAGAACACGCCCTGCGTCTTGAGGTGCTGTTGCCAGCGGTCGCGGGCGATGGTCCACTCCATGATCTCCGACGTGCCCTCGTAGATGCAGGTGATGCGCACGTCGCGCTTGATCTTCTCGACCATGTACTCTTTGGTGTAGCCGTAGCCGCCCAGCGCCTGGATGGCGTCCTCGGCGGCGCGGTTGCCCGACTCGGTGGCCATGTACTTGGCCACAGCCCCTTCGGTTTGCAGGCCGGCTTCGCCGCTGTCGAGGCGCTCGGCGACCCACTCGATGTAGGTGCGGGCCGCTTCCAGCCGCGCGGCGTTGGGGACGAGGAGCTTGTGGGTGTAGCCCTGCTTGTCGCTCAGGGGCGTGCCGCCCTGGATGCGCTCGTGGGCGTAGCGGATGGCGCGGCGCAGCGCTTCCCAGCCCGCGCCGAGGCCGAACGCGCCGACCATCAGCCGGGTGTAGCCGAAGACGGCCTGCGCCTGGGCCAGGCCCTGCCCCTCGACGCCGCCGATGAGGCGCTCAGCCGGCACGTAGACATCTTCCAGGAAGAGCGCCGCGGTGTTGCTGGCGCGGATGCCGTGCTTGTCTTCGGGCTTGCCGTGGCTGAAGCCGGGCGCGTCGCGCTCGACGACGAACCACGACGGGCCGCCGGGGGCGAGGGCGAGGATGGTGTAGAGGTCGGCTACCGCGCCATTGCTGATCCACTGCTTGCGGCCGGTGATGTGGTAGCCGGTGACGCTGCCGTTTTCCTGGACGGGCACGGCCTTGGTGCTCATGGCGGCCAGGTCGCTGCCCGCCTGCGGCTCGGTCGCGCCGTAGGCCATCAGCAGGGCCTCGTCGGCGATGCGGCCCATCCAGTAGGCCCGCTGCTCCTCCGTGCCGCCCACGCGAATGGGGTCGGAACCGAGGAAGGTGGCCAGGACGCCCGTGGCCACGCCGAGGTCGATGCTGGCCATTAGTTCGGAGACGCGGTAAATGTCATACGCGCCGCCGCCGAGGCCGTTGAACGCTTCGGGGATGAACAAAAGATGCAGACCGAGCTGCATCGGGTCGTTGAGTTCTTTCAGAACTTCTTCCGGAAACCGATCCTCGTGATCCAACTCCAGCAGGTAGTCGGTTGTCAGCTTGCGCTCAGCATACTTGCGCAAGGTATCGAGGATCATCTCGCGGGTCTCGCTGTCTAATCCTGCACCAGCCATGTTATTCTCCTTCAGTAAACCTGTGGCCCAGTTACCTGGGGGCCCAGCAGTCTGGGAGGCCACGCGACGACGGGCCGGCGATACCTGGGAGGGTACCATCATTCGCTCAGGGCGAGCGGTTAGGTCCGTATCCTATGTGCCTAGCCACCATTCTAAGGCAAGGGGGCCATGACTTTTAGTGACGAATGTAATGTAAATCGGGGTCAAAAGGCATGATGCAGTGTGTCATAGGGCGCGGTGGGCAGAGAAACGACAGCGCGCAGAACGAGAACTCTCATCTGCGCGCCGGAGCCGCGTGTATTGGGGGGAATGCCCTCGACAGGACTCGAACCTGTGCACCTGGCTTCGGAGGCCAGTGCTCTATCCTCTGAGCTACGAGGGCGAGTAGACTGATAAGGATTGTCGCACAAGGGGAGGGGGGTGTCAAACGGGCCGTAGCGAACAGGAGCAGTGGGCCGTGTCTACTTGCGCGCGCAATCGAAAAAGCAAGGTTATGATTGTATGGCAAGCATGGACGGTTCTGGCCTATGAGCAGCAATCGACTTCCCTTCGCTGAAGAACCTTTGACTCTGGGCCGCCTCGAAGCCCACCTCTGGCAGGCCGCCAACATCCTGCGCGGCAGCCCCGTCGACCGCGCCGACTGGAAGAGCTATATCCTGCCACTGCTGTTCTTCAAGCGCATCTGCGACGTCTGGGATGAAGAGGTTGCCGAGATGGTCGCGACCTATGGCGAGGCGTTCGCCGCCGACCACCGCTTCCAGGTGCCGACCGGCGGCCACTGGCGCGACATCCGCCGCACGCCGGCCAACGTCGGCACGGCCCTCAACAACGCCCTGCGCGGCATCGAGGCCGCCAACCAGACCCACCTCTACGGTGTCTTCGGCGACGCCCAGTGGACTAACAAGGATCGCCTGCCCGACGCGCTGCTGAAAGACCTCATCGAGCACTTCTCCGCTCTGCGGCTGGGCAACGGCGACGTGACCAGCGACATCATCGGCGACGCCTACGAATACCTCATCAAGCAATTCGCCGACGCCACCAACAAGAAGGCGGGCGAGTTCTATACCCCGCGCAGCGTCGTGCGGCTGATGGTTGACATCCTCGACCCGCGCGAGGGCGAGACGGTTTATGACCCCGCCTGCGGCACCGGCGGCATGCTGCTGGGGGCGGTCAGCCACGTGCGCGCCGCCGGCGGCGACCCGCGCACCTTCTTCGGCCGCCTCTATGGCCAGGAGAAGAACCTGACCACCGCCGCCGTGGCCCGCATGAACCTGCTGCTCCACGGCATCGAGGACTTCGCCGTCGAGCGCGGCGACACGCTGCGCGCGCCGGTCTTCACCGCCCCCGGCACCGGCGGCCTGGCCACCTTTGATTGCGTCATCGCCAACCCGCCTTTCTCGCTGGAGCAGTGGGGCCGCGAGGTGTGGGAGCACGATCCCTGGGGCCGGGCCTTCGCCGGGCTGCCGGGCGACAGCAGCGGCGACTTCGCCTGGGTGCAGCACATGGTCGCCTCGATGGCCCGGCCCAATGGCCGCATGGCCGTCGTGCTGCCCCAGGGAGCGCTCTTCCGCGGCGGCGTGGAGGGGCAGATCCGCCGCCGGCTGCTGGAGATGGACCTGGTCGAGGCGGTCATTGGCCTGGCCCCCAACCTGTTCTACGGCACCGGTCTGGCCGCCTGCATCATGGTCCTGCGCCGCCGCAAGGCGCCGGCCCGCGCCGGGCGGGTGCTCATCGTCGACGCCGCGCCCCTCTTCCGCAAGGGCCGGGCGCAGAACTTCCTCGACCCGGAACACGCCGCGGCCATCCTGGGCTGGTATCAGGCGTTCGCCGACGCGCCCGATCGGGCGCGAGTGGTCACGATGGCCGACATTGCCGCCGAGGAATGGACGCTCAACATCTCGCGCTACGTCCTGCCGCCCGTGGGCGAGGACATCCCGCCGCTGCCGGAGGCCATTGCCGCGTTCAAGGCGGCGCTGGCCCATGTCCGCGATGCCGAAGATGAGTTGCGGCGGGTGATGACCGCGGGCGGTTGGCTGGAGGATTGACCCAGGGTATGATGTGTTATATGATACCTCTAACGATACCAATCCCAGCGTCGCGAGGTGTGAACAGATGGCCCGCTACCCTTTGAATCTGCCGCAACAATTGAAGCAGGAGGCCGAAGCGCTGGCCCAAAAGCAGGGCATTTCGCTCAACCAGTTCATTCTCTGGGCCACAGCCGAGAAGGTTGGCGCGCTCAATCAGCAACTCGACGACCCGGCCTTCCCCCACGTCACCTACCGGCGCGGCGCGGCCGGCATTCCCACCCCCATCCTGCGCGGCACGGGGATTCGCGTCCAGGCCATCGCCATCGCCCACGAGCAATGGGGCCTAAGCCCGGCCGAGATCGCCGCCGAGTATGAGCTGTCAACCGCCCAGATCGAGGCGGCGCTGGCCTTCCTGGCCGCCCATCGGGCCGAAATCGAGACGCTCATCGCCCGCGAAGAGCGCCTGTCGCGGGAAGCGCATGGCTAAGCCCCGGTTGCATCTCGATGCCGACGTCTCCTATCGCGTCTTGCAGCGCGTGTTGCTGGAGCGCGGCCACGACGTGACCCGCACGCCCTGCGAATGGATGCCCCTGGACGCCGGCGACGAACAACAACTGTTGCAGGCCACGGCCCGCGGCCGCTGTATCCTGACCTTCAA
This sequence comes from Promineifilum sp., assembly GCA_019695075.1. GTDB lineage: Bacteria > Chloroflexota > Anaerolineae > Promineifilales > Promineifilaceae > Promineifilum. The sequence goes on from JAIBAS010000287.1 coordinate 9,237, forward strand.
CGTCGGCGACTTCATGCATCTGGCGCGCACGCACCCGACGCACGGCGGCATCGTCCTGGCGCAACAGAAGGATTGGAGCCTGGCGGCGCTGATCGCCGCCGTGGATGGCCTGCTGACGCGGACCGTCGCCGAAGAGTGGCCCGGCCGCGTGCGTTGGCTCAACGAGTGGCGACCGGGGACCGATCAACCGTGACCCACCGCCTGACCCAACAAGCACTCGAGTCCTACCTCTGGGGCGCGGCCGTCATCCTGCGCGGCCTGGTCGATGCCGGCGACTATAAGCAGTTCATCTTCCCGCTGCTGTTCTACAAGCGCCTGTCCGACGTGTGGGACGAGGAGTACGCCGCCGCGCTGGCCGAAGCGGGCGACGACGGAGCCGATGCCGCATCGGCCGACGCCCCATCGGCCGACGGCGCGACGGCCTACGCGCGGGCCACGGCCGACGACCGCTTCATCATCCCCGACGGGGCGCACTGGCGCGACGTGCGCCAGACGCCGCGCGAAGTCGGCGCCGCCATCCAGAGGGCCATGCGGATCATCGAGGCGGTGAATCCCACTCGGCTGGAGGGCACATTCGGTGACGCCCCATGGACCAACAAGGAGCGCCTGCCCGACCACACCCTCAAGAATCTGCTGGAGCACTTCTCCGGCCACACCCTGTCGCTGGCCAACGTGCCCGAGGATGAACTGGGCAACGGCTACGAGTTTCTCATCAAGAAGTTCGCCGACGACAGCGGCCACACGGCGCAGGAGTTCTACACCAACCGCACCGTCGTCCACCTGATGGTGCAGCTGCTGGCCCCGCGGCCAGGCGAGAGCATCTATGACCCGACCTGCGGCACGGGCGGTATGCTCATCTCCGCCCTCGACGCGGTGCGGCGCGGCGGCGGCGAACACCGCACACTGCGCCTCTATGGCCAGGAGCGCAACCACATGACCGCGGCCATCGCCCGCATGAACCTGGTGCTGCATGGCGTGGAGGAGTTCGTCGTCGCCCGCGGCGACACGCTGGAGCGCCCGGCCTTCACCGACTGCGACCGGCTGGCGACGTTCGACGTGGTGCTGGCCAACCCGCCCTACTCCATCAAGCAGTGGAACCGCGCCGCCTGGCAGAGCGACCCCTGGGGGCGGGTCTTCCTGGGCACGCCGCCGCAGGGCCGGGCCGACTACGCCTTCTTCCAGCACATCCTGCGCAGCCTGGACGAGCGCGCCGGCCGCTGCGCCATCCTCTTCCCCCACGGCGTGCTCTTCCGCAAGGAGGAGGCCGAGATGCGGCGCAAGCTGATCGAGGGCGATTGGGTGGAGTGCGTCCTGGGGCTGGGGCCGAACCTGTTCTACAACTCGCCGATGGAGGCCTGCGTCGTCGTCTGCCGCGCGGCCAAGCCGCTGGCGCGGGCCGGGCGGGTGCTGTTCATCGACGCCGTGGGCGAGGTGGCTCGCGAGCGGTCGCTCAGCTTCCTGCGGCCGGCGCATCAGGATCGCATCGTCGCCGCTTATGCCGCCTTCAGCGACGAACCCGGCTTCGCCACCGTGGCCACGCGGGAGGAGATCGCCGCGCGGGAGTATAGCCTGTCCATCCCGCTGTACGTCAAGCGCGGCGGCGGCAACGGCGACGCGGCCGAGCGCGGGTTGGCGGCGTTGTGGGCGGAGTGGGAAGGCGAGGGGGAGGGGTTTTGGGAGGAGATGGATGAACTGGTCGAGATGCTAGACGGCCTGGTGGACGAAAGCGGGGTGGCGGCCCAGTTCGATCGGGCCTGGACGCGACTATCAGCGCGGAACGTTGCATTCCCCGACGAGGAGATCGCCGCCGACGTTGAAGCGGCCCGTTCGGAAGCCTCAGACGCAGGCTGATGCCGTCACGGGAGTGCTATTTGTGGCGTTATCGGATAGATTCATCGTCTAGAATGGTTCTGTCTTGTTGGATTGGGGAGGGTTATCATGGTTTCCAGTCGCAACATTACGCTCACGGTATTTCTCTTCCTACTAATGCTGGCCGCGGCCTGCGCACCGACGGCCGCTGAACCCGGCCTCGCGCCCGAGATCTTCATCACGCCGGGGCCACCCGAGACGATCCTCCTCTCCAACGAGGAGATCATGCAAGATAATTGCAACGGCGGCGCGATGATGTCGCAGACAGTCGAACGATCCTACACCGTCTCCCGCACCCTGGAACTGGGCGCGGCGATCAGCGTTGACGCCGGTGGCCGGGCGGGCATTCCCGGTGTGGGCGAAGTCGGCGTGGGCGCGGCCGTTGCCAGTCACTACAACGTCAGCTATGGCTCCGAAGAGACAGTCACCCGCTCCGTGACCGTGGCGACCGAGAAAGGGCAGCACATCCTGCACACCGTCCGCCAGAATATGCTCTGGGAGACAGGCACGTTGGTCGTCGCCGGGGCCACCGATCCCATCCCCTACCGCTTCCGCAAGGACTTCAGTATGGAGGAGTTGCCGCCGGCCAATCTGGGGTGTCCGGGCGGCGCCCAGCCGGTCGATCCCGGTCCTGCTCCCCAGCCGACCGCTACTTCTACTGGGCAAACCAATCTGGAGCAACCTCCGTGTATTCACCCAGAGACACTTGCCGCGCAGATGGGATGGGTGGGCAGAGGAATCGTGGACTTGTACGGGGGCTATGAGGTGGAATTGTCAGCTAATTCTGATCTCCCACCTCTCTGGGAGGCGAATGGTGCGCGACAGATTCGCCAATTAGACACCGACAGAACGATGACTTCGGGCGTGTGGACGATCTATACACCTTACGCTTGCCGCAATGAGTTCGACTTTGAGAAGTAGGATAGACAGACTGCAAGTCATTGCCTACGGTTATTCTGATGGAGGAAGCAGTCATGTGTACCAGTCGCCGTATCGCACTCCTTTCTACGCTTCTGCTGGCGCTGATGCTCTCGGTGGCTTGCGGCGGCCAGACCCAGCTTGAGCCAACTGTTTCACCCGCTGAGCCAACCGCTGTTGCCCAAGCGCCACAGATGGGCCCTATTACGCCGTTTGGCACGCCGGAAGTGCGCGACCTATCGCCTACTTCGGAAGTTGTGTCCAATTGCAACGGCGTTACGTCACCGGTGGTCAAACATCCTTCGATGACTGTCGGCTCATCCCATACTGTCGAATGGCAGGTGGGCGGCAGCGTCGGAACAGGTGTGACCATCGGGGGCGGCGTCGTGCCCGGTGGCGTCGATCTGCAGGCGACACTGGAAGGTCACGTGGCCAACGATTTGACCAACAGCATTCAGCAATCCAATGCCTGGGATCTGCCCGCTGATCCCGGCACCATCATGGAATATACGATTATGTGGCGCGAGGTATGGCAACCAGCGTACCTAGATGTCACGTTTATGGACCCGGAACCGAAGATCATCAGGATCGATGTCAAGTACCGCACCGGGGTACAAAGCGATATCGTCGGGCAAAAGGCCACGCTCTGCGATCCAGGTGCTGCAACCCAACCAACCGACGCGCCACCACCAACCGCCACACCCGAACCGCCACAGCCGACCGACATCCCCCAGCAGCCAACCAATACACCCATGCCACCCACACCCTCGGTTTCTTCATCCAGCTTTGAAGTATTTGCAAATCTGTCCTGGCAAGATACAGGCGTCAAAATCAATTCGGGTGATTCAGTTCGGATTATTTGGGACGGTAAGAGCCGATGGAGGGGAATCAACTCTGGCGATTTCAGCGATCCGCTTGGGGGTTATAGCGACCCGAACGCCAACTACAGCTGTACTCCACTTATGTCCTCAGGGGAAGCGGGCTGGAACGCGATGGTGGCCAAGGTCGGAGAAAATGGCGTGGTTACAAACCCCTTCAAGAACCCACCTGCCGGCGAAGGAACGCTATACCTGGCAATGAACGATTGTGACCAGCAGCGATATGATAATGAAGGAAGCGCGATCGTGACGATAGAAGTACGCCAGTGATGTACGTCTGACTTCTGTTCAAGATGGTAAAGAATCTTGAAAGTACCAACTCTTAAACCCGGCCGGCAAACCTACCGCTTCGATCAAATAGCGATCAACGTCAATGACCGCGTTGAGCCGGGCGATACCGACCTGGAATACTACATCGGCCTGGAACATCTCGACAGCGACTCGCTCAAGATTCGGCGCTGGGGCACGCCGGATGATGTTGAGGCCACCAAACTGCGCTTCAAGAAGGGCGACATCATCTTCGGCCGTCGCCGTGTCTACCAGCGCAAGCTGGCCGTGGCCGATTTCGACGGCATCTGCTCGGCCCACGCGATGGTACTGCGTGCCAAGCCCGATGTCGTGCTGCCGGAGTTCCTGCCCTTCTTCATGCAAAGCGATCTGTTCATGAACCGGGCGCTTGAGATTTCGGTTGGGTCTCTCTCGCCGACTATCAACTGGAAAACGCTGGCCGCCCAGGAATTCCCCCTCCCCCCGCCCGATGAGCAGAGGCGGTTGGTGGAGGTGTTGCGGGCAATTCAAATATATGTGGCGCAGCTAGAGACTGCTCTATCATCTATTAGGGTCTGTGAGATCGCATATCTTGACAGCACTACTGAAAGACTTCGGCATACTGAAAGGTCAGTGGCGTTAGGAGAATTGCTAACTGGCTCACCACAAAGCGGCTGCTCGATAGCACCCAGAGATACACCCACTGGTCATTGGGTGCTGGCTCTAAGTGCTTTGTCGCGGTTAGGCTATATTGAAGGTGAACTTAAGCCGGTTGATAGAACCGTGGGGATGATTGACGCCCTTTTAGTTAATGGCGATCTCCTTATTTCACGTTCCAATACGAGGGACAGAGTTGGGTACGCTGGCATCTATAATGGAGAGAGAGAAGGACTAGTCTCCTTTCCTGACACCATGATGCGGATGACTGCGAATACAGATCTGGTTAGCAACGAGTTCCTTGAGTTTCTACTACAATCCCCATTAATTAGGCGAGAAGTCATGTCAATAGCGGCCGGAACAAGTGCCAGTATGAAGAAGATCAATCGGCGCACGTTGCTCGCGCTTCAACTGCCGTTACCTAGCTTGCCCGATCAAGCGATTGCTCTAGACAGAAGGCGGCTTCTTAAGTGCCAAATTGAGAGGGTAAAGAAACGGCTAGAAGGAGCAAAGAACTTACGCTCCCTGACCTTTTCATCAATGTTAACTTAACCAGAGTGCCAATTGCCCAATGTTCACCGAACAATCCACCGTCGAACTCTACATCCGCGACCTCCTCTGCGGCAAGCAGCCGGCCCGGCTGGGCGCGGCCGTGGCCGAGAGCGTCGCCCCCTACATCACGGCGGGGCGAGGCGGGGCGGGCGTGGGCTGGCAGTTTGTCCCCCCGGCCGACTTGCCCCGCCGCCCGGACGAGGTCTTCGTCGGGCCGTTCGTCCGCGACGCCCTCATCCGCCTCAACCCCGCCATCGCCGCCGCGCCGGATCGCGCCGACGAAGTCATCCACCGCCTGCGGGCCATCGTCCTGGCCGCGCGCGGCGACGGCCTCATCCGCGCCAACGAACTGTTCACCGCCTGGCTGCGCGGCGAGATGTCCATGCCCTTCGGCCCCAACCATGAGCACGTCACCGTCCGGCTGATTGACTACGCCGCTCTCGGCGCGGACGACCACGACCAGAACCAGTACGTCGTCACCACCCAGTACACCCTCCGCGCCGGAGCCGCCGAGCGCCGCGCCGACCTGGTGCTGCTGGTCAACGGCTTCCCCCTGGTCATCGTCGAGGCCAAGACGCCGGCGCGGCCGTCGGTCAGTTGGTTCGACGCCGCCCGCCAGATCACCGACGACTACGAACGCCACGTGCCGGAGCTGTTCGCGCCCAACGTCTTCAACGTCGCCACCGAGGGCAAGACGCTGCGCTATGGGGCGGTGGGCGCGCCGGTGGAGTTGTGGGGGCCGTGGGCGCTTGCGGAAGAGGCGGGGGAGCAGGGGGGCAGGGGAGCAGGGGAGAAAGGGATCGCCCCGGCTCCCCCGCTCCCCGGCTCCCCCGCGCCGCTTAAAGAACTGGGCGAGCAACTGCGCACGCTGCTGCGGCCAGCGGTCGTGCTCGATATGCTGGCCAACTTCACC
>JAIBAS010000564.1 GCA_019695075.1 Promineifilum sp.
TCTACGCCTGGCGGCGCGGACGCCAGGCGTAGAGCCGGGTTGGCAACCCGCCCTACAGGAAGAAGAACGCCACCGCCAGGATGGCGTAGAGGACGAGCAGCATCGACCCTTCCAGCCAGATGCTCTCCCCGTCCAGCGAGACGAACGCGGCGATGATCGCCGCCGCGGCCACGGCCAATACCTCGTAGAGCGTGAACTCCAGCGGCATCGGGTTGCCCAGCGCCAGGCTGATGAACACCAGCAGCGGGGCCACGAAGAGGGCGATCTGCAAGCTGGAGCCGATGGCGATGCTCAGGCTCAGGTCCATCTTGTTCTTCAGGGCCACTTGCACGGCGACGAAATGCTCGGCGGCGTTGCCGACCAGGGGGATGAGGATGATGCCCAGGAAGAACTCGCTCAGCCCCAGCGCCTCGGTCACCGGTTCGACCGCGCCGACGAGGAACTCCGACAGCAGGGCGATGAACCCCACGGCCACGACCAGGACGATGAGCGCATGCCGCGGCCCCCAGCCGGTCGGCGGGTGGGCTTCACGGGCCTGGGGGTCGTCCTCGGTCGTGTGCGTGGTGAACGAGTAGATGATCGTCAGCACGTACATGATCAGGATGGCCACGGCTGCGCCGATGCTCAGGAACTCCACCGCCTGAAAGTCCGGCTCGATGGCCAGGTTGAAGAACGAGGGGATGCCCAGGGCAAAGACGGACAGGACAAGCAACGTCGCGTCAATGCCGGCGTTGGCCCGGTTGAAGCGCTGCGTGCCGTGCTTGAGGCCGCCCACGAGAATCGACAGACCCAGAACCAGCAGCAGGTTGCCAAGGATGGAGCCGGTGATGGAGGCCAGCACCAACTGGATCAGGCCGCGGCGCAGGGCGACAATGGCGATGATCAGTTCGGCGGCGTTGCCCAGGGTGGCGTTGAGCAGGCCGCCGGCGCGCTGGCCGACGCGCTCCGCCAGCGCCTCCGTGCCCTCGCCGATCATACCCGCCAGGGGGACGATGCCCAGGGCCGCGGCTACCAGGATCAGCGTCGGGCTGGCGTGGCTGAATTCGAGGATGATGGCCAGGGGAATGAACAGGGCGAAGATGAGCAGCACCAGGTTAAGCCCAGTGTAGTGCTCAATGCGCTTCAAGACAGAATCCATGTATCCCTCCACGGTGCAGAACAAGCTCAGGCGGGATTGTAACAGAAGCGGGACAAGGCTCAACCGAAACGGGAAGGGGAATGGCACGCAGATGACGCAGATGAAACGCAGATTTTCACGGATAAGAAAACCGGGATTCTTATCCGCGAAAATCCGCTCCCTTCATCTTGCCCTATGCGTGGCCGTGGCAAACGGGGTAAGATACGTGCGCTGCGGCGAGAGGCCGCCGCTTTTCGTCTATGGCCCTGATGAGCACCGACACCGCCCGTCGCGCGGCGACATTCAAGCGCGAGGACTCGCCCGCCACCTGGGATCACGCCCTGGCCCGGCTGCCCTATGCCCACGCTTTGCAGAGCTGGGCCTGGGGGCAGTTCAAGGCGCGCTGGGGCTGGCGGGCGCTGCCGCTGAGCCTGTCCGTGGCCGGCAATGGCTGGGAGGCGGTCGCCGCCGCCCATGTTCTGCGGCGCGACCTGCCGCGGACGCCCTGGTGTGTCCTCTACGTGCCCAAGGGGCCGGCGCTCGACTACGCCGACACAGACCTGCGCCGCCACGTGCTGGCCCAGCTGGAGGCGCTGGCCCGCCGCGAGCGAGCCATCTTCATCAAGATCGACCCGGAAGTGGTGCGCAGCTGGGGGCTGGAACATGAGCGCGCGTCGCCCCTGGGCGCGGCGGTGATGCGCGACCTGAGCGCGCGCGGCTGGCAGCCGTCGGCCGAGCAAATTCAGTTCCGCAACACTGTCGAGCTGCCGCTGGAGAGCAGCGACGAGCAGCTGCTGGCGGCCATGAAGCCCAAGACGCGCTACAACATCCGTCTGGCCGAGCGCAAGGGCGTCGTCGTGCGCCCCGGCACGGCCGCCGACCTGCCCACCATCGCCGCGATGTACCAGGAGACGGGCGCGCGCGATGGCTTCACTGTCCGGCCGACGCCCTACTACCTCGATGGCTGGACGGCGCTCATCGACGCCGGCATGGCCCAGCCGCTTGTCGCCGAAGTGGAGGGCCGGCCCGTTGCCGCCGTCATCCTGGTGCGCTTCGCCGACCGGGTTATCTACATGTACGGCGCGTCACGCGACGAGGCCCGCGAGCGCATGCCTAACCACCTGCTGCAATGGGAGGCCATCCGCTGGACGCGGGCGCAGGGCGCGCGGGTCTACGACTTCTGGGGCGCGCCGGACGTTTTCGACGAGACGGATCGCCTCTGGGGCGTGTGGCGCTTCAAGGCCGGCTTCAATGGCGAGGTCGTGCGCTTCATCGGCGCGTGGGACTACACACCGCGGCCGCTGCTCTACCGCCTCTACACCCAGGCCATCCCGCGCTATCTCAACATCCTGCGCGCGCGCCGTCGCGCCGGGCCACAACCAACGGAGTCGCCATGAGCCGAACAATTGTCGTCCTGGAGGGAGACCAGACAGGACAGGAATTGCTGGAGGAAGCGCTGCGCGTGCTGCGGCAAGATGTCATCCGCTACCCGCTGGAGTTCCGGCGCTATGACCTGAGCCTGGCCAACCGCCGGGCGACGAAGAACGGCGTCGTCCTGGAGGCCGGGCGGGCCATTCGCGAGTACCGCGTCGGCCTGAAGGCGGCGACGATCACGCCGGAGAAGGCCGGCGACGTGGGCAGCCCCAACGCCATCCTGCGCGAGGTCATGGACGCGGAGATCATCCTGCGCACCGGCCGGCGCATTCCCGGCGTGCGCCCCGTCGGCGGCATCTACGCGCCCATCAGCATCGTGCGCATGGCCCGCGACGACGCCTACGGCGCGCGCGAGTGGCGCGAGGGCGTGGCCGGCGGCCTGGACGAGTACGCCTACCGCACCGAGAAGATCTCGCGCTGGGTCTGCCGGGCCGTGGCCGAGTTCGCCTTCCAGCACGCCCGGCAGAACGGGGCCAAGGTCTTCGGCGGGCCGAAGTACACCGTCAGCCCGGTCTACGAGGGCATGTTCAAGGAGGAGATGGACGCCGCTGCAACGCGCCACCCCGACGTGCGCTACGAGCCGCAGCTCATCGACGCCACCCTGGCCCTGCTCATCGCCACCAGCGGCGAGGCGTTGGTCATCCCGACGCTCAACCGCGACGGCGACCTGCTCTCCGACCTGGTCTTGCAGATGTTCGGTTCCATCGCCGGATCGGAGTCGATGGTCATCTCGCTGAACCAGGAGGGCGTCATCGACTGCGTGATGGCCGAAGCGCCCCACGGCACCGCGCCGAGCCTGGAGGGCAAGAACGTGGCCAACCCGATGGCCATGCTCCTGGCCGCAGCCGGGCTGCTGGGCTACATGAAGGAGAAGGAACTGAAAGCCGCCAGCCGGGCCATCTATGAGGCCACGCTGGAGGCGGTCTACGACGGCGTGCGCACGGCCGACCTGCACGGCACGGCCACGACTGACCAATTCACCGATGAGGTTATCCGCCGCGTGCGGGCCAAGCTGGAAGTGTGGTCGTCGCTCAGCTAGGGCCGGCCGGCGATAGCGTCAGCAAGACCACTTCCGGCCGGCAGAGCAGGCGCACGCGCGGCGCGCTCAGCCCCTCGAAGCCGATGCCGCGGCTGACGTAGAGGTGCGTTCGTCCCTCGCGGTAGTGGCCCATGACGTAACGGCGGCCGAGTTTCGAGGCCGTCAGCAGCGGGCCGATGAGCGGCAGGCGCACCTGCCCGCCGTGGGTGTGGCCGCAGAGGTGTAGATCGAGGCCGCGTCGCGCCGCGTCGGGCATCAGGTCGGGCGAGTGATAGAGGAGGATGCGCGGCCCATCGTCCGGCGCGGTGGCCAGCACGCGGTCGAGCGTCGCCGCGTCGCGGGCGATGTCGTGGTGGCAGTCGAGGCCCAGCAGGGTGACGGCCCCGCCGGCCACAGGCACGGTCACGGCCTCATCGCGCAGCAGCCGCACCGGCAGGCCGTCGAACAGGGGCGGGATGGCCACTTCGAGATCGACCGCGGGCGTGCCCAGGACGGCAAACACCCCATAGCGGGCCGAAAGCTGGCCCAGCAAACAGCGCACGGCGGCGTGCGTCTCCCCATCGAGATTGTGGGACAGATTGACATAATCGCCGGTGATGAGGATGAGGTCGGGCGCGGCCTCTTTGGCCAGCGCCAGCAGTTGCTCCTCGCGCACGCCCGGCCGCTCCAGGTGGATGTCGCTGATGTGGAGGATGCGCACGGGCGGGGCACTTGCCGGCAGCCGGTCGGTGGGCACGTCGAGGCGGCTCGGCGTCAGGCGGCGCGGCTCCACGAGGGTGGCGCGGGCGAGCACGACGACACCGAGGAGCTGAATACCGGCCAGCAGCGCCAGAGCACCCGGCCAGCCCAGCCATAGCCCGAGCGGGGCCACGGCTAGAGCCAGCGCCGTCCGCGGCAGGGCCAGCGCGGCGATCTA
>JAIBAS010000543.1 GCA_019695075.1 Promineifilum sp.
CTCGTGGCGGAAATCGATGACGGCGATGTTGTGGTTCAGGCAGCCGTCGTAGATGGGCGCGACGTGGCCGCCGCAAAGGGTGTAGATGGTGCTGACGCCCTGCGCGGCCAGCGAGCGGGCGACGAGTTCTCCACCGTGGGCGAATTGGGACATGGCAACGCTCCTTGCGCGTGGGCTGAGGGCTTGAAGGCCTGAATCCGGTTGCCGGTAGCGTAGCGCAACGACAGGCCGGACGCAACGCCGCGCCCAATGAAAAGGGCGACGCACCGGCGGCCGGCGCGTCGCCCCCTGTGACCATGCTCAGGGACGAGGTCGCGGGCCTATTTCTGCGCCACCGCCCCACCGAGTTCGGCCGTCACGCGCATCGCCTCCAGTTGCGCCTGGCGGGCGAGGTCGATGCCGTTGGCCAGCACGCGGGCCGCCTCCTGCGGGCTATGGAAGCCGGTGCTGTTCTCCGAGGAGACGAAGTCCCAGCGCAGCGACGCCCGGCGATGCAGGTAACGCGCCTCGGTCAGTTGTTCGTCGGTCGCGCCGGCGTTCTGGGCGGCGACGATGGCATCCATCGCGTCCAGAAGCGCCGCCTCGTTCAGGCGCAGCAGGCTGGCCGTGCGCTCCTGGATGGTGTTGATGCGATCCACCAGCATCTGCTCATCCTGCTTGTGGCACGTCTGGCAGGCGTTGTTGACGTTGACCAACGGGCTGCGCAGCCAGTGATCCGACACCTTCACCGCCCCATCGCGGATGTAGGGCATGTGGCAGTCGGCGCAGGCCACGCCCGACTTGGCGTGCAGGCCGCTGCTCCACATCTCGAACTCCGGGTGCTGGATCTTGATCATGGGCGCATTCGTTTCCTTGTGCGTCCAGTCGGTGAACTCGATCTCGGTGTAGTAAGCGTCAATGTCGTCGATGTTGAGACCGTTGTCCCACGGGAAGGTCAGCACCTTGTTGTCGCCGGAGAAGTAGTACTCAACGTGGCACTGGGCGCAGACATAGGTGCGCATCTCCTGCCGCGTGGCCTGGGTCACGTCGATGCCGCGCTCATTCATGGCGTTGATGAACGCCGGGCGGGTGATGCGCAAGTCCATCGTCTGCGGGTCGTGGCAGTCGGCGCAGGACGTGCCCATCTGCGCCTGGTCGACCAGGTCGTTGTAGGGCGTGTGGTTGAACTCCTCCCAGCCCATTTCTTCGATCAGCCCCGGCGCGTTGGCCGAGTGGCAGTTGATGCACGCCCCCGGCTGCTCCTTGACGACGACGCGTTGGGTGTTCTGCTGGTCGATCTGCATGTAGTAGTGGCCGCGCTCCTCGTTGTGGTCGATGGAGAAGGCGTAGCCGGCCCAGATGCGCACCATCGCCGGGTAGCGTTCCAGCTTGCTGTACTTGACCGAACCGCCAAAGGGCGTGCTGATGGTGTCGTCCTGGGTCTTGATGAAGGTGTCGTACTGGCGGGGGAAGTTCTGGCCCCAGATGGCCGGGTCCAGTTCGTCGTTGGCGATCTCGACGAGGTGGGTGTTGACCGCCGCCTCGGCCTTGCGGCTCTGGATGTTGAGCAGCAACGCGCCGACGGCGGCCATGATGGCCGCGCCGACGACAAAGGCGGCGACGATCCAGCCCCAGTTGCGCTTTGGTGGGTTCGGTTGCAACGGTTCAGTCATGGCTCCTCTCCTGGAGAGATTCGTGGCCCGAATCAGCGGCCGTGGCCGACGCCGGCATGGCAATGCAGGCAGTCGGTCGGGTTGTCGCTGTCCTGATGGCCCATGTCGGCCGTCAGGACGCTGTGGCAGTAGATGCAGTTCGCCTGGGCCACAGCGCGGTTGCGGTCGGTGATGCGGATGGGTTCGGGGAAGTTGTTGAACGTAAAGCGGGTGCTGTGGTTCACGCCGTTCAGCCCCTTGACAGCCCACTTGGCGACAAAGGTATGCGGCGTGTGGCAGTCATTGCAGACGGCGACGGCCTTGTGGGAACCGTGGTTCCAACGGTCGTAGACGTCCGTCATGACGTGGCAATTGACACAGGCGCTGGGGTCGTTCGACAGATAGGAAGCTCCCTCGGCATAGACAAACGTGAACGCACCCAGACCCACAATGCCGCCAAGCAGCAGGGCAAACAACAGCCAGGCACGGAAGGGGATTTGACCCAGAAAGGATCGCAGGCGACTCCCAAGTCGCCCGGAGGACGATTTGGAGCTAGACAAGGTCACCTCCTTTGTTAGCTTCGATGAGGGAGCGGTTACCTTGCCAACAAGATAGCAGGCCTAACGCAGCGCGTCAAGAGTTGCGCGCGCGATCCGCTTTCAGTACCCTAGCGACGGAGGCTGAGATGACCAACCCACCCGAGCCGGGCTTCACACGGCTACCCTATCCGCGTTCGCGCGCATTCGTCGTTGACGCGGCGCACGTCGCCGGCAACAAGCACATGATCCACGGCCTTGTCGAGTTCGACGTGACCAAGGCGCGGGCGATCCTGCGCGAGCACAAGGGCCGCAGCGGCGAATCGCTCTCGTTCACGGCTTTCGTGCTGCACTGCGTTGGCGCGGCCGTGGCCGAGGATCGCCTGGTGCACGCCTACCGCGATTGGCGCGGCCGGCTGGTCCTGTTCGACGACGTGGACATCAACACGATCATCGAGATCGAGCTGGAGGGCCGCCGCTTCCCGCTGGCCCACGTCGTCCGCGCCGCCAATCGCCGCTCCGTGCGCGAACTGCACGACGAGATACGCTCGGTTCAGGCCAAAGGCGACCGCAACTACGACGACCGGGCCGTGCGCCTGCTGCGCTGGTACGCCCGCCTGCCGGGGCCGCTGCGCCGGGTGGCTTACCGGATCGGGATGGCCAGTCCCTACCGGATGAAAGCGATCGGCGGGACGGCCAGCGTGACGGCCGTGGGCATGTTCGGCGCGGGCGGCGGCTGGGGCATCCCCATCCCACTCTATACGCTCAACCTGACGCTGGGCGGCATCGCCACGAAGCCGGCCGTGGTGGGCGGCCAGATCGTCCCGCGCGAGATGTTGAGCGTGACGCTGTCATTCGACCACGACGTGGTCGATGGCGCGCCGGCGGCGCGGTTTGCGGAGCGGTTGCGGGGGTTGATTGAGGGCGGGTATGGGTTGGAGGAGGCGACTTAGAAACCAGGCGACTTAGAAACCGAGTTTCTCAGAAGAAACTCGGTTTCTATTTCTGACATTCCTGTTTTGACGCCACCGATACGTCGGGTAGAATTTTCCTAGGGCCTGTTGCATGATGGGGGCAGTGTGACGTTAGCTATCGGATCGATCCTGCAAAATCGCTACCGCATCGTTAAGCTCATCGGGCAGGGCGGCTTCGGCGCGGTCTATCGCGGCTGGGACCTGTCGCTCGAGCAGCCGGTGGCCGTCAAGGAGAACTTCGGCAGCGACGCCGAGTCGCAACGCCAGTTCGAGCGCGAGGCCAAACTGCTGGCCGGGCTGCGCCACCCCAACCTGCCGCGCGTCGGCGACCATTTCGTCGTCCCCGGCCAGGGGCAATACCTGGTCATGGACTTCGTCGAGGGCAAGAGCCTGACCACGCTGCTGAGTGAGCGCGGCGGGCCGCTGGACGAGGCCGAAGTCCTGCCGTGGATGCGGCAGGTGTGCGAGGCGCTGGACTACCTGCACACGCGCACGCCGCCAATCATCCACCGCGACGTGAAACCCGATAACATCATCGTCGCCCCCGACGGCCGGCCCATGCTGGTGGACTTCGGCATCTCCAAGGTCTACGACCCCGGCAAAGGCACGACCATCGGCGCGAAGGCGGTCACGCCCGGCTACAGCCCGCCGGAGCAATACGGCCGCGGCCGGACGGACGCCCGTAGCGACGTCTACGCCCTGGGGGCGACGCTCTACACGTTGCTGACCGGCCAGACGCCGCCCGACGGGCCGGACCTGAGCAGCGGCGCGGACGTGCTGACCCCGCCGCGGCAGGTCAACCCGGCGGTCAGCGCGGCGACCTCGGCGGCGGTGGTGGCGGCGATGGCGCCGACGATCAGCCGGCGGCTGGAGAACGCAGTAGGATTTGGACGGTTGCTAACGGCCGAGTCGACACCTTTGCCTCTTCCCCCGATAATGACATTGAGGACGCCAGCGGCTGCTCCATCACTGGCACGCGACCCTACTATCCGGCTTTGGATAGTAGCGACTGTTTTGGTGGCGGTCATCGCACTATCCATTTGGTTCTTCTGGGCTTTCAGAACTCTTGGTAGCGATGACAACAAAGCTGCGGGAACAAATGGGGCATCATCGGTCACTGAGGTGGTTTTCGGGGGACTCAATGCAACATCAGAGGCGACGGCCACACTTACGCCGATGGCCACAGCCACGCGCCCACCCACGCCGACGCCCGAGACGCAGGCGGGCGATATTCGTACAGTGGTACGCGGCGATGTCGAGGTTGAGCAGGTCTTCGTCCCCGCCGGGTCGTTCATGATGGGCAGCGAGGACGGCTCTTCAGACGAACAGCCGGTGCATGAGGTCACGCTCGACGC
>JAIBAS010000522.1 GCA_019695075.1 Promineifilum sp.
GAACGTCTGCATCATCGCCTCGCCCTCCAGGTTCAGCACGCGCAACTGGTAGACGCGGCTGCCCGCGGCTACGAAGACGGAACACGCCGGGAAGATCATCGTCGAGACGCAGACCTCAACCCCCGGCAGGTCGCCCACCTGTGTCGTCGTCTGCGTCTGATCGGCGCCAACACCGGCAGAACTTAGCCAGTCCGTCAGCGAACCGACCGGCCCCGTCTCGAAGATGCGCACTTCCAGGTCGGGCGCGTCGGTTCCGGCCAGGGCGCTCTCGGCCGTGGCCGGGGCCATGAAGTAGATCGACGCTGTCGGCGTCGGGATCAGCCCGGTCAGCCGCGCCGCGTCGGCCGGGCGCACGACGAAGGTAGCCGGGTGGGCGACGCTGAAGCCAAAAGTGCTGTCAGCGTAAGCCACCCAATCGGCCGTCGAGGGCAGTTCGCCCGCCCCACCGGACTCAGTCTGGCCCATATCGTCGGCGTCGGCCGCAGACGGGCCGCCTTCGGTCTGGCCGGGAGGCTGGGCGGCCAGCTCGGCCGCGCTCATCGGGGTGACGTCGACCACCTGCCCGTTGGGCGTCGTCAACGGCGTCGCCAGCGCGCCGCTGACGGGCGCATCGACCGGAGCGCCGGCGTCGGCCGCATTGGCCAGGGCGGCGCTTTCGCCCACGTTCCCCACAGCGGGGGTTTCCTGCCCACCGCTGGGCGCACAGGCCACCGCGCCGGCAAGAATCAGTAGCGTGGCCAACAGGCTGACAAACTTGTGCGTGAGCATGCTCATCTCTCCTTCTGACCTATGGCAATGTCAGATGTCTACTGCTTTGACGCTGGCAGAAAGGGAACAGTTCCTCAGCCACGAAAAAGGGCCTGGCTTGCGGCCAGGCCCTTCTCTAAACTGTCAGTCAACGCGAAGCGCTAACAGCCGGCGGAATTGCACAAGACGACGATGTTGTTGCTGTTGAAGCGGGCGCCGTAGCCATTCTGCTGGCCAACGAACAGGCCCGAGTTGACCGAATTAACATAGGATGTCGTCTGGTCGAACGGGTCATAGCTGACCAGCCACGGGCCGCCGCTGATGCCCGGCCCCCAGTTGCAACCGCCGCCCAAGACGTCGGCCGCCTGCTGGAAGGTCTCGTTGCCGCACAGTCGCAGGTACTTGCCGGCATTGGTCAGGGTATTCAGGTTGTAGTCCTGGAACGGATAGCCGATGTCATTGATATTCTGAATGTAGCCGGCATTCCACACGCGGCCGTACCAGCCGGTCCGGCTGCTCAGCGTCTGGCCGGCCGAGTTGTTATTCATCTTGCAGACAGCCACATCGTAGGGCGCCCAACTGTTGATATTGTAGCTCCCGCTCAGGTTGATCCACGAATTCAACACCCAGCACGTCTGGTAAGCGAACGTGCCGTAGGGAGCCTTGTTATTGCGGTAAGCGGGCGTGAACACCCAGTTGTTGTAGAAGGCGTTATTGGTGGTGTCGTAGACACAGTGGGCGGCGGTCACGATGATATTGTTGCCGCTGACGACCGACGCCGAACAATAGGAAGTGCCGCCGGGCACGGAGAACGACAGCCGGCCAGCCGGCTTATGGCCGTTGGTCTTCCACAGCGGCGCCGCTTGATTCACGATGTAGGACGTGTAGACGCCCGGAGTGCCATCAGCCGCGGCCGGGCTGGCGGCCAGCGCAGCCTCATCTTGTTCGGCCCAATCCTGCGGATAAGCCGCCCGCGCCTGCGCGTCGGCATTGGCCGCCGCCACACCGCCGGCAGCCGTCGAGCCAACCAGGACCGAGGGCGGCCGGGCATGCGGGGGCCGGCGCAGGCTGGTCACGGTGGGCATGGCCATGGGCGTGGCCGCCGCCAGACGCTCGCGCGTCCAGTAGTTCAGGACGGCCGCCGATTGCTGGGCCGAAAGGCTGATGCTGGTTGTGCCGTTGGCCAGGGCCTCGATCTGCCCTGCTGATGGGGCCTGAGCGGCAGCAGGGCTTTCTCCCTGCGCGCTAACGCTCATGGCCACGAGGAGCAACAACAGGATGCCCAACACAACGACGACGGATCTCAACTTGCCTTGCATTGCGTGTACCTCCCAACTGCGTAATGACTACGACACTACTGCCAAACTGTGCGGCGATGGCTACGGCGATCAGACAGTCGGTTCACATACTACGCCGCCATCGTCCTGAAAGCGTCCTGGAATGGGGGCCAAGTCCAGACCAATCCGCCGGTAGACACATAGTGGCGACCTACCTGGATGCAAATGCAAGGGGGATCTTGCCCGTCCACCCACCGCGTTGGGTTTCAATAGTGCGGTGGACCGGAGTATTCTGGGGTATTGTGATCGCCCGCGGCCCATGCTATACTGCTACCGCTCTGAGAAGCGTCAAGCTCGTGCCAAATTCTCAGGCCAATTCAGACATATGACATTCCGCGGTAGCAAGGGCGCCTGGTAGCAGCGCTTGATCGTGCTGTTGGAATTGGCGAAACACGTGCGGTTTCTGACCGGAGGTGTGACGTGGTCGATGTTGATATCAGAGTACGGCTCCTGGGGCCTGTAGCGGTTGAAGTGGATGGCCACCCGGTAACGGGCTTTCGTTCCCACAAGACACTGGCCCTGTTGGCCTTTCTGGTGACTGAGCAGCGGCCGGTAGCGCGCAACTACCTGGCGACCCTGTTCTGGCCGGACGCGCCGCTGGCTGACGGCCGCGGCCACTTGCGCCGCGCGCTCCACGACCTCGTGCAGAAGTTGCCCGACGCGCTGTGGCTCGATTACTACACCGCCCAGTTTAACCCAACCCTGTTCGCCCAGACGGATTTGGCCCA
Source organism: Promineifilum sp. (assembly GCA_019695075.1). GTDB lineage: Bacteria > Chloroflexota > Anaerolineae > Promineifilales > Promineifilaceae > Promineifilum. The sequence goes on from JAIBAS010000522.1 coordinate 2,813, forward strand.
ACTCGCCCGGCACGAGGCAGCGCCAGGCGAATCGGCGCTGGAGCCGGCCCTGGCGCTCTGCCGTGGGCAATTCCTGGAAGGCATCGAGTTGCCCGATTGCCCTGAGTTTGAGACCTGGCTCATCGTCGAACGCGAGGCCTGGAACCTCAAGGCCAGCAAGCTGCTAGAAGGCCTGCTGGCCTTCCACGCCGCCACGGGGCAATTCCAGGAGGCCCTGGAAATCGGCTGGCAGCTATTGCGCCTCGCCCCCTGGAACGAAGACTACTATCGTGGTCAGATGCTTCTGCTCGTGCGCCTGCGCCAGTTCGCCCAGGCGCTCAGGCTCTATCAGCGCTATCAGCACGCGCTGACACAAGAGCTTGGCCTGGAGCCGTCGGCGGAAATAGAGGCGCTGCACACGCATATCCGCGACAGCCGCAAGCGTCGTCCGGGCAATATCGCGCCCAACACGCCGCCACTCGTAGACCCGTCTTCAGACGTGGCTGACCTGATGCGCGATCTTGTCGATCCAGCCTGCCGGCTCATCACTCTGACCGGCCCGGCCGGCTATGACAGGAATCAAGTGGCCATTGCCGCCGCGGCCCGGGCCAACGGTCACGGTAGCTGTCTGTTCCTTGACGGTACATTTCAGGTTCAGCTCGACAAAATGACAACCCAAACTGACCTTCTGACAAGCATCGCCCAAGCCCTGAGGCTCGGCTCCGGTACGATGACTGTGACTGAAGAGGTCGTACACCGCCGGCTGCGGGGCTGCGAAATGCTGCTCCTGCTGTGCGATTTCGATCACCTGTGGAGCTGCAAGGACATGCTCATCGACCTTCTTCAGACCAACCCGGCGCTCAAGCTCGTCGTCACCTGCCGCGAGAGGTTGGCTCTGCCCGACGAGCGCGTTCACACCATCAAGAACAGCGCCAGAGCCGTGGCCCGTGGCGCAGAACCATCAGAGTGGCCCATCCAGACCGACTTCCCCGCCCTGGCCCAGCAGGTATTGGCCCGCGCGTTGTTGACTGAACACTACTTCATGATCTGAGGTAGGGGCGGGTCTGAGACCCGCCCCTACAGACCCGCCCCTACAGACCCGCCCCTACTTGGCAACGGCGCTGAGTATGGTATCATGCGCGACATTGTCGAGCGGCGTTGCCATCGACAGACGTACTGTAAGTTAGTCATAGTAGTGTAGACGAGTTCGCACGGAGAACGAGAGCCACCCCACCGAGACAGTTCACCCACGAAGGATCACTCTATGACCAACGATTCACACGACAGCGATGTGTCGGCCGCGGCGGCCGAATCACAGGGGTTATCGCTGGTCACGCCGCCGGATGATGCGGCCGCCCAAGGGCGGCCCCTCTGGCAACGCATCTCCTGGCCCAAGATCGGCCTGTTCATCGTCAGCCTGTATCTCTTCATTCTGGCGCTGACGCTCATGAAGGACGGCGCGCGGGGCCTGGCGCCCCTGGTGCAGGATCGTTTTTCGCTCAACAACGCCTTCAACACGATGGGCTTTGGCTGGCTGTTCGCCTATGTCGTCATGAGTGGCTCGCCCGTGGCCGCCTCGGCGCTAACCTTTCTCGACGCCGGCATCATCACGCCCATCCAGACCTTCACAATGATCATCGGCAGCCGTATGGGGGCCAGCTTCATCATCCTCTTCATCGGCTTCATCTACGTCCTGCGCGGCCGCAACCGCTCCACCAGCCTCAGCATGGGCTTGCTGTCCTTCACCGTCACCGGCTCGCTCCAGATCGGCTCGGTCATCATCGGCACGCTGCTGCTGCGGTCGGGCCTGCTGGGGCGGTTCAGCCTCGGCAACGGCGCGGCCCTGACGTCGATCACCGACGTGCTCATCGATCCGGTGTCGGGCATCTTCAAGAATACGCTGCACCTGCCCGCGTGGGGGCTGTTTCTCGTCGGCCTGGGCATCATCCTGCTGACGTTTAACCTGTTCGACCGCTGTCTGCCGGAGATGACGATCAAGGAAAGCCAGGTCGGCCGCGTCTCGCGCCTGGTCTATAACCCGCTGATCATGTTCCTGCTCGGCTCGGCCGTCACGCTGGTGTCGATGTCGGTCAGCGTCTCGCTGAGCATCCTCGTGCCGCTCAGCCATCGCGGCTTCGTTCGCCGCGAGAACGTCATCCCCTACATCATGGGGGCCAACATCACCACCTTCATCGACACCTTGCTGGCGGCGGTCCTGTTAAACAACCACGCCGCTGTCTCGGTAGTCATGGCCGAAATGCTGGGCGTGGCCATCACGGCGATGATCATCCTGCTGGTGGCCTTCCGGCGCTATGAGCGTGGGGCCTTGCGCTTTGTCCAGTGGGTGACGGAGAAAAACCTGAACCTGGCTCTGTTCATGTTCAGCATCTTCCTCATCCCGATTGTCCTGATCCTGATCTGATCGAACCGGATAGGACCTATGTCACTGCAACCATCGCGCCCCGCCAAAGTATGTTACACTCGGCAGCAGGCTCTTGCTGGCCGGGCTGGCTGGGGCTAACACCGTCGCCACGAGGAGTCGGACGAGGAGTCTGACTAGGAGTCTTACGCATGCGCGTGCTGATCGCCACCGGGGGACCTGGACAAACAGAAATCGGGATTCGCCAACTGATCTTGTTGGCCCAGACAACACCGCTGACGCCAACGGTCATGACGGTGATCAAGAACGCCGACGATCAGGCCGAGGCCGACCAGGTGCTGGCCCACGCGGCCAAGCTGCTGGAGCCGGTCTTCGGCCAGCAAGTCAGCTTCCGCACCCGCGTCGGGCAGCCGTGGGAGGAGATCGTCGAGGAGGCCGACTCCGGCCAGTACGATCTGCTGATGATGGGCCAACGCCAGTCGCGGCCGCTGCTGACGCGCATCCGCGGGCTGGTGACGCAAAAGGTGGTGGCCCGCGTGGCCCTGCCCGTGCTCATCGCCAAGCTGGAGGCCCGGCCGTTGCATCGCGTCCTCGTCTGCGACAGCGGCGCGCAGTCGCCCTCGCTGCTGCAACTTTTCCGCGCACGCCTGCCGGAGTTGCTGGCTACGATGACCGACGTGACGGTGCTCCACGTCATGTCGCAGATCAGCGCCGCGCCGGGCGTCAAGGGCGAAGACCTTCAGGCGACAGCCGAGCAGCTCATCCAGTCGCATACGCCCGAAGGGGCGCTGCTGGGCCAGGACCTGGCCTATCTGGACGCGCTGAACCTGCACACACGGGCCATCGTGCGGCATGGGCTTGTCGTCGATGAGATCGCCGCCGAGGCGCGTTCGGATGCGTATGACCTCGTCGTCATCGGCGCCCACCGCGACGAGGGCCTGTCGCGCTTCCTACTGGACGACCTGGCCCACGAGCTGGTGCTCGACGTGGAACGGGCCATTCTGGTCGTGCGCTAGGGTTCGTTACGCTCGCAGCGCCAGCGGAGGCGCGTGTCAGACCACGCGCCTCCGCTGGCGCTGTTGTTATTCACTGCGCCAGATGAGCACGCCGATCAGGAAGCGGCAGCCGGCGGCGAAGATCAGTCCTATCGTCAGGCCCCACCAGCCGGACAGTGCCGGCGCAACCAGCGACCCGATCAGAATGCCGGCCTGTAGAGCCATGTTGTACCAGGCCAGATAAGACGGCCGGCTGTCGTCGGGCGTCTTCTCCAGGACGTAGTTGCCCACAGCCCCACCGGCCAGCGCCCAACCCGTGCCGCCCATGATCGAGGCCGCAAGGTATAGCGCCGGGCCGGTCGCCTGCGACAGCAGCGCCGGGTAGAGGCCAATGACCAAAATGCCCAGGGCCATCGTGCGGCGGTTGCCCAAGCGGCGCGTCACGGGGTCGAGCCGCGTCGAGGCCAGAAAGAGGGCGACGTAGAAGATGCTGTTGCCCAGGCCGATGGCCTGGTCGTTCAGGTGGATCTCGCGCACCAGAAAGAGCGGGAACAGCGGCACGGCCAGGAAGAGCGCCAGATGCATGCCCAGCACGAGCAGCAGCACCTTGCGGAAAGCCGGGTCGCGCACCGGGTTGAACCAACGGCTGGAGAGCGGGTTGGCGCGGGTCAGGAAGCGCAGGCCGACACTCAGCCGCAGCCCCTGCCAGCCGGCCGATTCGCCCGGCTTGGCCCAGTCGCCCAGACTATCGCCCCGGCTGGGGCGGCGGTGCTCATCGGCCGGGCGGATATACCACAGATGCAAGCTGCTGAGGGCCGCGCCGATCGCGCCGATGAAGAAAACGACCTGGTAGCCCAAGGGGAAGGGCAGCATGTCCAACAGCCGGCCGCAGGCCAGCACGACCACGACTGACGTCAGCGCGTAGGCGGCGTTGCGCACGCCGACGACCTGGCCGCGCCACTCCGGCGGCACCGTCGCCGCGAACATACCGTTGAAGCCGATGGCCAGCGCCGTCGCCGGGATGCTCATGAGGACGGTCAGGATGACCAGCGCCCAGACCTGACCCTGGTCATTGAACAGCAGCGGCAGGAAGACCCAGATGACGTAGAACCAGCGGTGCAGAACCGACGTGGTGAACGTCGCCCGGCTGAGCGGCCGGCTCTGGAGCCAGCGCCCCATCGGCAGGGCGAACAACAGGTTGACGACGGCCGGCATGGCATTGAGCAGGCTGAGCTGGAAGGCGTTGGCTCCCAGCCGCGTGGCGTAGACGGCCACAAAGGCGATGGCGCTGCCGTTCAGCACGCCAAACCAGGCGATGTCGAGAATCAGATGATTGAAGTTGGCGCGGTGTTCGGCCGGAACCGGCCGGGCGCGCGTGGAAGCAATGGAAATCGTCATGGCGTTTTTGATTGGTGGCCTTGATGGTAGTGGCCCCGTGCCCTCTATTAGATGTATGTCTATCCTAACATATTATAACCCCCAAGCTGTAAGCGGAGTTACACCCGCCGGGAAAGCGTCGCCGGCGTAGCCATCGCGTTGGCTGGCGGTCGGGGAAAGGACCGGCCGCGCGCCGCGAATGTTGCCAAGCCCGCGCGTCTATGCTACACTTCCGGTCGTCGTTGAGGGATAGTTTAACGGCAGAACAACGGACTCTGACTCCGTGAGTCGTGGTTCGAATCCACGTCCCTCAGCTCGGTAAGGTGGGCTGTAGAGCGATCTACAGCCCTTTTTCGTATCTGGCCATGAACATCCGCCCCGCCCGCGCCGAGGACATCCCCGGCATCCTTGCTCTGGTGAACGAACACGCCCGCCGCGGTGATCTGCTACCGCGCACGGCCGACTCGATCGCCGGCAGCCTGGGGGACTGGTTGATCGCCAAGGACGACGACGGCGAGATCGTCGCCTGCGGCTCGCTCTACGCCTACTCGCCCGGCCTGGCCGAGGTGCGTTCGCTGGCCGTCCTCGACCGGGCCAAGGGCGGCGGCTGGGGCAGCACGCTGGTCAAGGGGCTGATCATGGAGGCCCGGCGGCGGGGCGTCGTCACCCTCTTCGCCCTGACTCGCGCCGTGAGCTTCTTCCAGCGCGCCGGCTTCCACATCTCCGACCGGCAGCGCTTCCCGGAGAAGGTCTGGCGCGATTGCGTCACCTGCCCGCTGCTCGATCATTGTGACGAGACGGCCGTCGTGCTACACTTGGCCCTGCCGTTGGCCTCCTCCCACAGGCCGCCGGCAACCGAGCGCCGTCCGCTGCCCAACCCGCCCAAACCCCATGCGCCCAGCGCACAACCAACACGTTCACATCACCGTCTTCTAGGAGAGAAAACAATGTCGTCAAAGTCGGCCGTCCAAAAAGTCGTCCTGGCCTATTCCGGTGGCCTGGATACATCCGTCATCGTCCCGTGGCTACGCGAGAACTACGGCTGCGAGGTCATCTGCTTCTGCGCCAACATTGGCCAGGGCGACCACGAGTTTGAGGGGCTGGAGGCCAAGGGCCTGGCCAGCGGCGCGAGCAAGGTTATCGTCGAAGACCTGCGCCACGAGTTTGCCAAGGACTTCCTCTTCCCCATGATGCAGGCCGGCGCGGTCTATGAGCGCCGCTACCTGCTGGGCACGTCTGTCGCCCGGCCGCTGATCGCCAAGTGGCAGGTGGCCGTGGCCGAGGCCGAGGGCGCCGACGCCGTCGCCCACGGCTGCACCGGCAAGGGCAACGACCAGGTGCGCTTCGAGCTGACCTACAAGGCGCTCAACCCGACGCTGAAGGTCATCGCCCCCTGGCGCGAGTGGGAGATTCGCTCCCGCGAGGATGCCCTGACCTATGCCCGCGCCCACAACGTCCCCGTCACCCATACGGAGAAGTCGATCTATAGCCGCGACGCCAACATGTGGCACCTGTCCCACGAGGGCGGCATCCTGGAAGACCCGGCCAACGAGCCGGAGGAGGCGATGTACCAGCTGACCACGCCGCCGGAGAACGCGCCCGACGAGGCCGAGATCGTCGAGATCACCTTTGAGCAAGGCACACCCGTGGCCGTCAACGGCGTGCAGTTGCCGCCGGCAGCCGTCGTGCAGACGCTCAACCGGTTGGGGGCCAAGCACGGCATCGGCCGCATCGACCTGGTGGAGAACCGCCTCGTCGGCATGAAGTCGCGCGGCGTCTACGAGACGCCCGGCGGCACGATCCTCTATGCCGCCCATCGCGAACTGGAATCGCTCTGCCTCGACCGCGAGACGCTGCACTTCAAGGAGCAGATGGCCTTGCGCTACGCCGAGTTGGTCTACTACGGTATGTGGTACCACACCCTGCGCGAGAGCCTGCAAGCCTTCGTCACCGAGACGCAGAAGACGGTCAGCGGCTGGGTCAAGCTGAAGCTCTACAAGGGCAACATCATCGTCGCCGGCCGCTACAGCCCGGAAAGCCTCTACCGCGAGGACTTCGCCACCTTCGGCCAGGAAGATGTCTACGACCAGGCCGACGCTGAGGGCTTCATCACCCTGTTCGGCTTGCAGATGAAGGTCAAGGCGATGATGGAAGTCAGCGACGGCGGACGGACGCGGTACGCGGCGCCGGATTATTCAGTTTTCAAACGGGACTGAGGCCCGCCGGCCGAACGCTTCGCCCCTGCCCGCTCATCGCACGCGGCCGGGCCTGACAAATAACCAGGCCCGGCCGCGCACGGCACCCTATTTGACGCCGCCGGCCCACTCAAGTAGCATTAGCCATCACAATTGCCCAAGATTGCATAGATTACCGATGGCTACTCCGCCCGCGCCCCCTGACGATCACAACGCTTGGCTAACCCTCAGCCAGGCGGCGCGCTTCCTGGACGTACACCCGACCACGCTGCGGCGCTGGGCCAACAATGGCGACATCCCCGCGATGGTGACGCCCGGCGGCCACCGGCGCTTTGCCGCCAGCGACCTGGCCCGCTTTGCCCGCGAGCGCAGCGCCCTGCGCAATGTGCAGGGCATCGCCGGGCTGTGGGCCACCAAAGCGCTGGCCCACACGCGCCAGGAAGTCAACAGCCATCGCGCCGACGGCTGGCTGGCCCAGTACGACGCCAAGGAGCGCGACCAAAACCGTCCCCTCGGCCAGCAGCTCATGGGGCTGACGTTGCAGTACCTGTCCAGCGAATCGAGCGAGGACAACAGCGCGTCGATTTTGGAGGAGGCCAGGCGCATCGGCCGCCTCTATGCCCACAATGCCCTAACCCAGGGCCTGTCGCTGCGCGCCACGCTGGAGGCGTCGATCTTCTTCCGCGACAAGCTCATCGAGACGGCCCTGCAACTGCCGGAGACGGCCAACATCCGCCCGGAGGCCAATATGCGCCTGCTGCGGCGCGTCAACGAACTGCTTAATGCCGTCCACCTAGCCGCGGTGGAGGTCTTCGAGAACGGCCACAGCGAGGCCAACAGCGCGGCCGATAGCCCACCGGCTGACCCGCCCGCCGGAGCACCGGCCGACGCGCCGACCTCGTGACGGATGTCACCTGAGAGGGTGACAGATGTCACTATTCACAGGGGAGCCACCCCACTAATATAAGGTTGGCCCAAAAACCGGGCGCGGTCGGCCCTTTCTTCTACCGGCCCGGCGCGGGCGCAACCGCCATGAAACACGAATCGTTCCACGAAAGCGCCGAGATGTACCTCAAGACGGCCAGCGAACTGGCCGGCGAGAACACACCGACACCCATCGCCGCCCTGGCCGGCCGCCTGGGCGTCTCCGCCGTCTCGGCCACCGAGATGGTTCACCGCCTGCAAGAGCAGGGGTTGCTGGCCCACCAGCCCTACCGCGGCATCAGCCTGACCGCGGCCGGGCAGCAGTTGGCCGATGAGGTCGTGCGCCGCCATCGTCTGTGGGAGTGCTTCCTTTATGAGCGGCTCGGCCTGCCCTGGCACGAAGTCCACGACCACGCCTGCCGGCTGGAGCACGCCACCACGCCGGCCGTGACCGAAGCGCTGGACGCCTTCCTGGGCCACCCGGCCGCCTGCCCCCACGGCAACCCCATCGACGGCCAGGCCGGCGAGCCGGCGGAGCGACTGCTGAGCGAGTTGCCGGTCGGCGGCACGGCCGTCCTTGTCCGCGTCCACCCGGAGAGCGAAGGCCTGCTCTGCTACCTGGCCGAGCTGGACTTGCTGCCCGGCCGGCGCATTACCCTGCGCGAGATCGCCCCCTACCAGGGGCCGATGGTCTTGCAGACAGACGTGGGTGTCCGCTACATCGGCCGCGAGGCCGCCGCCCACGTCCACATCCGCCTCTTGACGGAGGAACCCGCCTGATGTCCATCCCTCTGTGGCCTACCCTGTGGTTGGCGCTGACTGCCCTTCTGGCTCTCGGTCTTGTCCTGCTCGTCGTCCTGTTGCCGGCCGAGAGCCGCCGGCGGCTGTTGGGCCGCCGCGAGGCGCAGCCGGCCGTGATCGATGAGCGCGCGCAGGCGTTCCTGGCCGCCGGTCTGTTGCCCCTGTCCGATTGCCCCCGCGACCGGACGGCCTGCCTACGCTGCTTACAGGTCGATCGCTGCGTCGTCCACCGGCTGCTGGAGTTGGGGCTGACGCCCGGCGTCGAGTTGCGCGTCGTGCAGGACAACGGCGGGCCGATGCTCGTCTCCGTGCGCGGCTCGCGCGTGGCCTTGGGCCGCGATCTGGCCGACAATCTATGGGTGGAGATGGGCGACCGGGCCAACGGCAAGTAACGCCCACTCCCTCCTGCCCCCCTGATGCTCTCATGATGACTATTGCTACCGCGCCGGCTGCGCGCGCGCTCTCCGTCGCCCTGGCCGGCAACCCCAACGCAGGCAAGACAACCCTCTTCAACGCCCTGACCGGCGCGCGCCAGCACGTCGGCAACTGGCCGGGCAAGACGGTCGAGAAGAAGACCGGCGCGCTGGTGCGCGACGCGCTGCGGCTGGACATTACCGACCTGCCCGGCGCGTATAGCCTCAGCGCCTATTCGCTGGAAGAGGTCGTCGCCCGTGACTTTATTCTCGACGAGCGACCCGACGTTGTCGTCGCCGTTGTCGATGCGGCCAATTTGGAGCGCAACCTTTACCTGGTGGTGCAACTGCTGGAGCTGGAAACGCCCGGCGTCATCGCGCTCAACATGATCGACGTGGCCACGCGACAGGGGCTGGACTTCGACGTGGCCCGGCTGAGCGAGGCGCTCGGCGCGGCCGTCGTGCCCACGGCCGCCCGGCGCGGCGAGGGGCTGGAGCCGATCGTCGCCGCCATCGCCGCGGCCGCCGGCGCGCCTCGCTCGCTGTTTCGCCTCGACTATGGCCCGGTCGTCGAAAGCGAGATCGACGCGCTCCTGGCCGCGCTGGCGCAATCGTCTTTGGTCCTGGCCTACCCGCCGCGCTGGCTGGCCATCAAGCTGCTGGAAGATGACGCCGATGTCGCCGCCAAGTTGGCCGCCGAGGCCGGCGGGGCGGAACTGCTGGCCACGGCGACGGCCGCCCGCGCCCGGCTGGAGGCCGCGCTGGGCGAAGACGCCGACACCGTGCTGGCCGACCGCCGCTACGCCTGGATCCACGCTCTCGTCGGCCGGGCCATGCGCGCCGAACGGGCCGAGACGTTGACCCTCTCCGACCGCATCGACCGCTTTGCCACCCACCGTCTGCTGGGCATTCCGCTCTTCCTGGCGGCCATGTGGCTGGTCTTCAAGATAACGACCGACCTCTCCGCGCCGTGGGTCGATTGGCTCGACGCAGTGCTAACCGGCCCGCTGAGCCGCTGGATGTTGGCGGCGTTGGGCGCGCTGGGGCTGGGAGAGACGTGGGTCGCCTCGCTGGCCGTCGATGGCGTGCTGGCCGGCGTCGGCAGCGTGCTGGCGTTTGTTCCCGTGCTGCTGGCCCTCTACTTCGCCCTGGCCGTGCTGGAGGATTCCGGCTACATGGCCCGTGGCGCGTTCGTCATGGATCGCCTCATGAAGCGCATCGGCTTGCAGGGGCGCAGCTTCCTGCCGCTGATGGTCGGCTTCGGCTGCTCCGTGCCGGCCATCTACGCCACACGCACGCTGACCAATCAGCGCGACCGCGTGCTGACCGGGCTGCTGGTGCCGTTCATCAGTTGCGGCGCGCGGCTGCCGGTCTACGTTCTTTTTGCGGCCATTTTCTTCCCCGCGCGCGCCGGGTTGGTCATTCTGGGTCTCTACGTGCTGGGCATCGTTGTGGCCCTGGGCGTGGGACTGCTGTTGCAGCGCACGCTGCTGCCGGCGACGGGCGAGGCCGGTCTGGTGATGGAACTGCCGCCCTACCGCTTGCCCAACGCCCGCAGCATCGGCTTCCACATGTGGCAGCGCACGCGCGCCTTCCTGCAACACGCCGCCTCGCTCATCCTGATGACCACGCTGGTCATCTGGCTGCTGACGGCCATCCCGCTCGGCGGCGCGGGTACGTTTGCCGACACGCCCATGCCGGAGAGCGCCTTCGGCCGCGTCTCGGCCCTGGCCGCGCCGGCGCTGCGGCCGTTGGGCTTCGGCTCGTGGGAGTCGGGCGGGGCGCTGATCACCGGGCTGGTGGCTAAGGAGGTCGTCGTCAGCACGCTGGCGCAGATTCACGACGTGGCGTCCGCCACCGACGCCGTCGGGACGACAACCTTCGCCGGCGATCTGGTCGAGATCGTCACCTCGTTCGGCCGCGCCGTCGTCGAGACGCTGCGGGCCATTCCCGGCCTGGTCGGCATCAACCTGGCCACCGATGAGGCCGGAGACGACGCCGCCCTATCAGCGGCTCTGCGCGCCAGCTTTGAGGAGACCAGCGGCGGCCATGCCGCGGCGGCCGGGCTGGCCTTTATGGTCTTCGTCTTGCTCTACACGCCATGCATGGCCGCCGTGGCCGCCGAGCGCCACGAACTGGGCACGCGCTGGATGTGGCTGAGCCTGTTCGGGCAACTGGCCATCGCCTGGCTGATTGCTCTGGCGGTCTTCCAACTCGGCCGCCTGTTGGGAGGGGGATGATGTTACGCGATTTGCTCCGCCTGGTGGAGGCCGCCGACGGCCCCATCACTCTGGCCGAACTGGGCCGGCAACTGGGCGTGGACGCCGCCGTGCTCGACGGCATGCTCCAGCACTGGGTACGCAAGGGACGGCTGGTCACCGACGGCGGCGCGGCCATGTCCTGCGGCGGCGGTTGCATGGGCGGGGGCTGCGGCTCCTGCGCCGGAGTGGCCGGGTGTCCGTTTGTCGCCCGCCTGCCGGTTACTTACCGCCTGAACCTCGATGAGTAACTCCATTCCCTCCGAGCGAGCGCGCAACGAGGCCCGCCGCGCGCTGATTCGTAGCGTCGCCCTGCCGGCCGAGAAGGGCAGCTATAGCCTGGTGTCGGAGCCGATCGTGCTCGGCCTGGTGGCCGCGCCATCGTGGGCCGGGCTGGCGCTGGCCGTCGCCGCCGTGGGCATGTTCCTGTTCAACCGGCCGCTGAAGGTCGTTTTGGCCGACCGGCGGCGCGGGCGCAGTTACGAACGCACGACGCTGGCGTGGCGCTTTTTGCTGGTCTACGCTACCGTGATCGCCGCCGGCATTGTGGTCGCCTTCGCGCTGGGCGGCTGGCGGCCGTTCGTGCCTCTGGCCGTGGCCGCGCCGCTGCTGGGCCTCTTCGCCGTCTACGACCAACGACCGGGCCGCTCGTGGCAGGCGGAACTGGCCGCGCCGGTAGCCTTCGCGGCCATCGTCGCCGCCATTGCCGTGGCCGACGGCTGGGCCTGGACGCCGGCGCTGGCGTTGTGGGGCTTCATGGTCGCGCGCGCCGTGCCGGCGGTGTTGTTCATCCGCGCCCGGTTGCGGCTGGACAAGGGTCGCTCGGCCGCGCCGGGGGAGGGCGCGCCGGCAGTGATCGTCAGTCATGTCCTGGCCCTGCTGGCAGTGGCGGCATTGGTATGGGCGGCGTGGCTGCCGTGGACGGCCGTGCTGGCCGCGGCCATCCTCCTGGCGCGGGCGGTCTGGGGGCTGTCGCCGTGGCGCGGCCACTTCTCGGCCGTGGCTCTCGGCTTTCTGGAGACGGGCTTCGGACTACTGGCTGTCTTGCTGGTCGCCCTGGCCTACTAGGCGGCGCGCCGCGGCCAATTGCGCCCGTAGCGCGCCTGGGCCGGCGCCG
>JAIBAS010000276.1 GCA_019695075.1 Promineifilum sp.
ACGGCCATTCCGCCGACGGCCTCGCCAACGGCCACCACCGCGCCCACCGAGACGGCCACCGCGGTCGCCACCGCCACGCCCACGCCCGCGCCACTGCCCACCGAAACAGCCACTGCCGCCGTCAGCCCAACGCAATCGCCGACGCCGGCGATTGTCTTCGACGGCCAGTCGCCACTGAGCGGAGCCGACCTGAGCACGCTCTACCAGGCCTGGGACATCGTTGCCGGCGAGTATGACGGCGCGCTGCCGCCGGCCGACGAGTTAATGCAGTCGGCCATCGCCGGCTCGCTGGAGTCGCTGGGCGACGACTACACGCGCTACGTCTCTCCAACCGTGGCCGAGCGAACGCGCGAGGACATGAACGGCGCGGTCGAGGGCATCGGCGCGCTGGTGCGCGAGAACGACGAGGGGTTGTTCGAGATTGTCCGCCCCCTCGATGGCCAGCCGGCCGAGCTGGCCGGGCTGAAGGCCGGCGATGTCGTCATCGAGGTCGATGGCCAATCGGCGCTGGAGATGAGCTTCGACGAGGTCATCCTGCTGGTGCGCGGGCCGGCGGGCACGAGCGTGACGCTGAAGGTCATGCGCGAGGGCGAGGCGGAGCCACTGGAGTTCACCATCACTCGCGCCCGCTTCGAGGTGGCCGTCGTTGAGTACGAGATGCTGCCGGCGGAGATGACCGGCGGCGCGACCATCGGCTACATCCGCCTGACCGAGTTTGGCCGCACGGCCGAGGAGAAGCTGCTGGAGGCGCTGACGGCCATCCTGGCCCAGCAGCCGTCGGGCCTGATCTTTGACCTGCGCGACAACCCCGGTGGCTACCTGGATCAGTCCGTGGCCGTGGCCGACGCCTTCCTGCCGGAGGGCGTGGCGCTGTTCGAGCGCAATCTGCGCGGGCTGGACGAGACGTTCACCACCGACGACGGCGACGCCGCCGAGAGCATCCCGCTGGTCGTTCTGGTCAACGCCGGCAGCGCCAGCGCATCTGAAATCGTCGCCGGGGCCATCCAGGATCGCGGCCGGGCCGTGCTGGTGGGCGAGACGACATTCGGCAAAGGTTCGGTGCAGCAGGTACACACACTGAGCGACGGTGGCGAGCTGCGCGTCACCGTGGCCCGCTGGTACACACCTGACAACCACAGCATCCAGGGCGAGGGCATCACGCCCGACATTGCCGTCGAATCGCCGGAAGACCTGGGCGGGCCGGAGGATGGCCAGCTACGGCGGGCGATCGAATTCCTGTTGAATGGCGAGTGAGGGAGCGCGGCGATATGGCAACGAGCGGCAACGTCAAGGTCATCTTCAACAACAAGCGGGCCAACTTCGACTTCGAGCTGCTGGAGCGCTTTGAGGCCGGGCTGGTGCTGACGGGCACGGAGATCAAGTCCATTCGCGCCAACCACGTCAGCCTCCAGCGCAGCTTCGTCCAGGCCAAGGGGGACGAGTTATGGCTGCTGGAGGCCAACATCTCGCCCTACGAGCACGGCAACCGCGAGAACCACGAGCCGACGCGCCCGCGCAAGCTGTTGCTCCATCGCCGCGAGATCAACCGCATCCTGACCAATCTGGCCCAGAAGGGGCTGACCGTCGTGCCGACGCGGCTGTACCTGAAGGGCGGCCGGGCCAAGGTCGAGGTGGCCCTGGCCCGCGGCAAGCGCAAATTCGACAAGCGCGCCGACATCGCCCGCCGCGACTCCGACCGCCAGGTGGAGCGGGCGCTGCGCGAGAAGTACCGCTAGGGTGCTACTCGTCGCCTTCCGGCTTGCCGCCCGACCGGTCGCGGAAGAGCGCGTAGGCGCTGACGACGAGCACCACCAGCGCCAGGCCGATCTGCACCGCCGTCAGCGACGAGATGCGATTGCTGGGCGGAGCGACCTTGGCCACAACGGCCGGCTTGGGCAGGGGCGTAGCGCCCGAAGCGGGCGTGCCCGCAGCGGGCGTGCCCGCGCCCACGGCCGCCGGCGTCGGCTCCTCGCCTTGCTGGGCCAGCAGGAAGGCCACCAGGGTGTCCTGCTGCGCGACGCTGAGGCGCGTGGCGTAGTCGCGGGGCATGATGCTGGGCAGACACGGGCCGTTGGGGCAGGCCGGGGCCAGGTAGGCGTTCGGCTCCAGCACCGACTGGCGGATGTACTCCTCGGCGGTCATGCCAGGCACGCGCCCGCCGGCCGTCAGCCCGATGGCGGTCAGGTCCGGCCCGACCTTATGGGCCTCGCCGATGGCGCCGATCTTGTGGCACGCGCCGCAGCCGGCGTTGAGGATGATCGTCTGCGGGTCGCTGCCCTCGATGGGGCGCGGCGTCGGCGTGGGCGCGGCGGTGGGCGTGTCGGCCGGGCTGGTGGGCGTCGGCGCGGCTTGCAGCGCGGCCAGTTCTTCGGCCGTCGGCTGGCGCAGTTCGCCGGCCGGCTCGGCATGGAGGATGGCCTCACAGGGGGAGAAGTCCGGCTCGGGGTCGGGCATGCACCACCACGGCCCGCCCTTCTTCGTGTGCAGCAACGGCACCCACCAGAGCACCACATCCTCGCCCGACAGGGCGTCGCCATCGATCCACTGCCGCGGCGGAATGAAGGTGTCGCCGGGGCCGGTGACGATTGGCTCCTCGCCTTCCAGCGGCTTGTCTTGCAGCAGGAAGAAGTAGGCCTCGTCCAGCCCCAGCGGGTCGGTGCGCTCCATGAACCAGCGGTAATGCACGTCGCCGTCGAAGATGGCTAGCTTGTGCCCTTCGGGCGATAGTCCCTCGACGACGGGATGCGTCTCGAATTCGACCGTCTGCTCCACCCACTGCGTGTCCTCGAACAGCCAGACCTGGTCGCCCGGCCCGCCGTCGAGATCGACGTCGATGCGCCAGAAGGGGCGATAGACCGATAGATCGTCGCAGCCGGGGCCGTGGGAGATGAAGCGCGGCTGGAAGCGGCCGTCGGCGTAGAAGCGCATGATCTCCTCGTAGCGGTAGCAGCAGATGCAGTTGGGCCAGCGAGTGAACTCAGTGAAGAGCTGCCGCACTTCGAAGCCGTCGCCCAGGTCGTTGATCACTGTGTCGCCGAAGGGGGGCACCGTGGCGGCAAAGCCGATCTCATCGCGGTAGCCGCCTGGCCAACTGGGATACCACGCCTCGATCTGGCCGATCTTGGCGCTGGCGAAGATGCCGCGCCCGCCGAAGGTGGCGTCGCGGAAGTTGATGCCATCGTTGGCGGTCATCTCCCAGCAGACGCTCCAGCCGTACTGCTCGTGGCAGCCGTCGGTGAAGGCGTTGCGCTGGGCCAGCGGCTTGCCCTCGCTGCGGTCGGCGCGGGCGCGGGTGTAGAACGTCCGCGCCACGACCTCGCGCTCCAGATTGACGAAGACGTGGTAGACGCGGCCCGTCCCCGCCGGGTCGTGGAAGGTCAGATCGACGCACCACTCTTCGCGGCAGGCGTTGTCGGCCAGCCAGCCGGACATGGGGATCATGGCCGGGTCCATCGCGCCGATGTCGTCGCCGAGGATGGCTCGCACCTGGGCGTCGGCCGCGGCGATGCGCATGGCCTTGGGCAGCACTTCGCTGGAGCCGCCGGGGCGGCCGTCGGCGTCCTGCCACTGGGCGATGACGCGGTCGCGGTCGAGATCGACGATGGCCTCGATGGTGCCGCTGTCGGTGTAGTTGTAGTAGGTGACGATGGCGCAGTTGAGCTTGTCGCAGCCCTGGTCTTGCCAGTAGCGGGCCTCGCCGGCGCTGAGGCGGACCGCGCCGACGAACTCGGTCGAACGATCGGCCAGCAGCGCCGCCAGGGTCGTGTCCGCCTGGGCGACGGCGCGCACGGCGGCCGTGTCCAGGGCGTAGCCGGCCGGATAGCCGGCCACCTCGGCGGGCATGTCGAGCATCTGCTTGCTCTTGGCCACGGCCAACTGGACACTCTCGCGATGCAGTTGGTTGTTCCAGAGGCCCAGGAAGGCGATGAAAACGGCGTTGATGAGAACGAAGCGGAGGATACGCTGCGGGGTAAATGATAGTCTCACAGGGCGGGATTATAACACCCTTGGCGAGGGCGCACGATGTCCCTCCCGGCCTTTATCTGTTACACTTCGGCCCATGCAACCCATCACCGTTTTTCAGGGCCGGCGCATCCTGCTGGGCGTCACCGGCTCCATTGCCGCCTACAAGTCCGTCGATCTGGCCTCCAAGTTGACGCAGGCCGGAGCGCTGGTCGATGTGGTCATGACCGAATCGGCCGCCCGTTTCGTCACGCCGCTGGCCTTTCGCTCCGTCACTGGCCGGCCCGTCACCACCGACATGTGGAGCCTGGACGACCACGTCCGCCACGTGGGTCTGGGCGAGGCGGCCGAGCTATTTCTCATCGCCCCGGCCACGGCCAACACGCTGGCCAAGCTGGCCTGTGGGCTGGCCGATAACCTGCTGACGGTGACGGCGCTGGCCGCGCGTTGCCCCGTCGTCGTCGCTCCGGCGATGGACGGCGGCATGTATGAGCACGCGGCCACGCAGGCCAACCTGGCTAC
>JAIBAS010000401.1 GCA_019695075.1 Promineifilum sp.
CGCCGCCGGCGTCGTCCGCCTGTCCCACCACGTCCGCGGCTGGGAGGCGCTGCCGCTGCGCGACCGGCTGGCAGCCGAGTTCGGCTGCCCCGTCGGCGTGGACAACGACGCCAACGTCGCCGCGCTGGGCGAGCATCGCTTCGGCGCGGGCCGCGGTCTGAGCGACCTCATGTACGTCACCGTCAGCACCGGCGTCGGCGGCGGCTGGATTCTGGGCGGGCGGCCGTGGCGCGGGCACGAGGGCATGGCCGGCGAGATCGGCCACACCGTCGCCGACCCCGCCGGGCCGCTATGTCTGTGCGGCAAGCGGGGCTGCGTCGAACGGTTGGCGTCCGGCCCCTATATGGCCGCCGACTACGTAGCGCAGGCTGTCAGCCTGCCGGGGAGAAGGGGAGAAGGGACAGAGGTTAGTGGACGCGACATAGCTGAGCGGGCCGCGGCAGGGGATGCGTTGGCGCGGGAGCTACTCCTGCGCGGGGCGTGGGCGTTGGGCGTGGGCATTGGCCATGCCGCCAATCTGGTCAACCCGCAGCGCTTCATCCTCGGCGGCGGGGTGACCAAGGCGGGCGAGGCGTGGTGGGCCGAGGTGCGGCGGTCGGCGACCGCCACGGCCCTGCCGGAGGTGCATTTCGACATCGTCCCCGCCGCGTTGGGCGACGACGCTCCACTCTGGGGCGCGCTGGCTCTGACGGAGCGTTCTTCGGCCGATGGAGCACATTGAAGACTAGCTCACGCAAAGACTAGCTCACGCAAAGCCGCCAAGAAAGCAAAGGCGCAAAGGAAGCAGGCACTACAACGCAATGCCGGGCACTCTTCTTTTTCTTGTTTGCTTTTCTTCTTTGCGCCTTCGCTCCTTGGCGCCTTCGCGTGAGCCTCTTCATCCGCCTACTCTCCCCGGCGGCTGCGCAGCCAGGCGATGACCCCGGCCGCGGCCCCGGCCGCCGCGGCAATGACCAGCAGGGCCACGGCGGTGACACCGGCGTTGTTATCTTCCGGCGCGGGCGTGGGCGTGGGCGCGACCTCGGCCGTGGCTGCGGGCGCTTCTTGCGTATCCAGCGGAGCCACGGTGACGACCGCGGCCGTCGCCGTCGGCGCGGCCGTCGGCTCGGCGGTTGGCTCGGCCGTCGGTTCGCTGGTGGGCGCGGCCGTCGGTTCGGCCGTCGGCTGGATCGCCTCGGTCGCCTGGGTCGGCTCCGTGCCCTCCGGCTGGACGAAGACGGCTGTCGTCCGGCCGGGCACGCTGAACGCACCCTCGTCCGCATCCCAGGCCGCCTCGCGCACGAGAGCATCGGCCGAGTTGGCCAACACCGGGTGCAGCGCCATCTCCCGCCCGGCCCACTCCGGCACGGCGAACGATAGCGGCTCGTCGTTGGCGTTGAAGATCACCACGACGCGGTCGGCGGCCGGGTCGAGATTGTTGCCGGTGACGTCGGACAGGCTCATGACGATGACGCCGGGGATTTGCTCCGGGCCGGTGTTGAGGAATTGCAGGCGGGCCTGAACGTCTTCGGCCGTCGGCAGCCGGAACAGCGGCGAACTAGCCCGCACCTGGGCCATCTCCTGGAAGTGGGCGGCGGCGGCGGCGATGTGCTCCGGCTGCGGCATCAGGTCGGGGTTGGCCAGCAGCGGGGCCATCACCGGCCACATGCTCTCGTTGTCGCCGGCCATCGGCAGGCCGCGGCCCCAGTTGGTCGTCTGGGCCGTCCAGTCGAGGGCGTTGAACCAGTCGCCGGAGTTATAGCTGTTGCGGTCGAGCGACTTGGAGCGCAGCAGGTCATCGCCGGCCTGGAAGAAGGGCACGCCCTGGCTGAGCATCACCAGGCTGTTGCCCAGGTTCTGCATGCGCACGCGGGCGGCCATGTCGGCCGTGGCCGGGGCCTTGTACTGGATGGCGTCGAAGAGCGTCTCGTTGTCGTGCTTGGACACGTAGACGATATTCTCCTGCGGGTCGGCGGTGTAGCCGGCGGGGTTGCCGTTGTAGTCCACGTCCGCGCCGCTGACGGTTTCGCCCGACGAGCCGACGAAGGTGTAGCCGGCCAGGTTGCCGGTCAGACCGATCTGGATGAGGTCGGTGAAATGCAGCAGGCGGGCCAGTTGCTCGTCGGCCGTGCCCTGGTCAGTCTCGTTGGGGTCATAGAACAGGCCGTTGATGAAGCCCTGCTCCTGCTGGCCGCCGAAGGGGCTGCCGCCGCGGGCGGCGTCGCGCAACCGGTCGTTGAACGTGCCGATGCCCGTGCCGGCCATGTTGCGCTGGGTGGCGTTGACGCCGCGGGCATTGCCGGCCACCTCGCCGAAGTCCCAGCCCTCGCCATAGACGTAGATGGACGGGTCGATCTCGTCCAGCGCCGCGCGCACGGCCAGCATGTCGTCCTTCATGTGGTGGCCCATCAGGTCGAAGCGGAAGGCGTCGATGCCGTACTGCTCGGCCCACAGGCGTACCGAATCGACCATCAGCCGGCGCATCATGGCGTGCTCGGTGGCCGTGTTCTGGCAGCAGGTGCTCGTCTCGACGCGGCCGGCAGCGCTCAGGCGGTGGTAGTAGCCAGGCACGATACGGTCGAGGACGGAGTTGTCGTTCTGGCCGCTGGCGTTGGTGTGGTTATAGACCACGTCGGCGACGACGCGCAGCCCCATCGCGTTGAGGGTCTGCACCATCTGGCGATACTCCAGGATGCGGGCCACGCCGTCGGGGTCGGTGCTGTAGCTGCCTTCGGGCACGTTGTAGTGCAGCGGGTCGTAGCCCCAGTTGAAGGCGTCCTGGTCGCGCGTCTCGCCGACGATGGCCTGCTGCTGGTCGCTGTCGGGTGGTAGGGCGGCCAGTTCGGCCGCGTCCGGCTCGACGCGCTCGGCGGCGTTCTCGTTGATGGTGGCGATGTCGAAGCTGGGCAGCAGGTGCAAGTGGGTCACGCCGGCCGCGGCCAGGTTGGCCAGATGCACCGCGCCGTCCCCCTGGGCGAATGCGCCGTACGTGCCGCGCAACTCGGCCGGCACGCTCTGGTCATAGGCGCTGAAGTCGCGGATGTGGAGTTCGTAGATGACGATGTCCTCCGGCGCGGCCAGCGGCGGCCGCTCGCGCGTGTCCCAGCCCTCCGGCTTCAGGTCGGCGTCGTCGAGGTTGACGATCTGGCTGCGGGCGCTGTTGGCCGACAGGCTGACCGAGTAGGGATCGGTGACGAGGTTGGTCTCCACCGCGCCGGTGCTGGGGGCGAAGACGGTCACCTCGTAGAGGTAGTACTTGCGGTCCCAGTCCGCCTCGCCGGCCAGCGCCCAGACACCCGTCTCCGGATCGGCGCGCATGATCGTCGCCTCGCCGGGCGTATCGGGGTTGGCGTCGTCGAACAGGACGAGGCGCACGCGCTGAGCCGTGGGCGCCCAGACGCGCAACACGGGCACGCCGTCCTCATAGCTAACGCCCAGCGGGCCGTCGTAGGCGTAGATGTCGTCGAGCACGCCGGGGATCTGCAGGGCGGTGGCGTCGAGCAGGTTACCCTCGGCGTCGGTCGCGGCCACGGCCACCTGACCCTTCAGCGCCACCCGCAACGTGCCCACCCGCGCCGGCAGATGAAAGACCGCCTGGCCGGCCAGGTGGGGGAACCGGGCCGCCAGTTCCGGCGACAGCCCCTCGGGCACGTAGCTCAGCAGGAGCGGCGCGCCACTGACGCCGTCCGAGCCGAGCACCAGCGGCTCGCCCGTGTTGGTGTAGTGGAAGGCGTACTCATTGTCGGGGCTGTACTCGACATCCCAGACGATGGTGTCGGCAGCGACCCAGTGAGCTTTGGCCTCGGCCAGGCTGCCCACCTGACCGCTGCCGCCGACCTGGATGGCCATGATTTTGTTGGCGGCGTTCCACAGGAAGGACACCAGCGTGCCGTCGGCGTCGACGGTGAAAGGAATGTTGGCCCCGCCGGGCGCGCCGGCCTCGCCGTAGTTCTCGTCCCAGGTCTGGTTGATGGCCACTTTGGCCTCGTAGGCCCCGGCGGGGATGGCGTCGGTCTGGAAGACGAAGGTGCCATCGCCGTCCGGGTCTTGTAGCCAGGAGCGCAGGCAGTCGGGCGACCACTCGGCCGGGCAGCCGATCTCGTCCTGGAAGCTGCCGGCAACCGTGGCGATGATGCTGTTAACGTTCTCGGTGATCCAGCCGGTCTGGGTGGAGAAGAAGAAGCTCACGTCGGCGTCCTCTTCGACCACGAGGGGGATGTTGGGGCCGCCAGCCTGGGCGTTCAGGCCGAAGTTGACGTCCCACGCGCCGTTGAGGGCGGCCTTGTACTCGTACTCGCCGGCCGGCAGGGCGAACGTCGCCTGCCACAGGTCGTCGTCGGCGTCGTAGGTCAGGGCGGTGGTGTCACAATCCGGCAGCCAGTCCTCGGCGCAGCCCAGGACAGACTGAATGGTGCCGGGCACGACGACGAGATCGGGCGGCGTGCTGACCACCGGCGGCGGCATGGTCGCCCCGCCGGCGGCGGGGGCAGCCGCCGCCGGG
>JAIBAS010000612.1 GCA_019695075.1 Promineifilum sp.
GGGGCCGAGGCGCGCGGCAATCGCCGCCTGCTGCAACAGGTGGACGTGGAGGGCACGCAACGGCTGGTGGCGGCGGCCCGGCAGGCGGGCGCGCGCCGGCTCATCGTGCCCAGCCGCCTGCACGCCAACGTCCACGCCATCCACCCCCTGCCGCGAGCTAAGGGCGAGGTCGAGCGGCTGGTGGCCCGCAGCGGCATCCCCTACACCATCCTGCGCACGACGACGCTGTTCGGCCGCGACGACCGCTTCTCCGAGCCGATCCTCAGCCTGGCCCTCTGGAGTTGGCCGTTCGCCTGGGTTCCCAACAGCGGCACGATGCCCACGCAACCGCTGTGGGTGGAGGACTTCAGCTACTGCCTCGTTCAGACCCTTGACCGCCCCGACCTCGTCAATCAGACGCTCACCATCGGCGGCGCGGAGCGGCTGAGCTACCGCGATCTGGTGCGAACGATGCTCAACGTGACCGGCCGGCAGCGCATTCTGCTGCCCGTGCCCCTGAAGGCGGCGCGGCGGACGGCGCGCTTCCTGCTGACCTGGTGGCACTGGCCGCCCGTCAGTCGCTTCTTCCTGGATCGTTTCTCCGCGCCGGAGGTGGTCGAGTTGGACGCGGCCCAGCGCGCCTTCGGCCTGCAACCGGCCCGTTTCGGCGAGACGATCACCTACCTCAA
Organism: Promineifilum sp.; assembly: GCA_019695075.1. Lineage (GTDB taxonomy): Bacteria > Chloroflexota > Anaerolineae > Promineifilales > Promineifilaceae > Promineifilum. The sequence continues at coordinate 669 of JAIBAS010000612.1, forward strand.
CCGCGGCGGGATGCGCTGGCGGCTGTTCAGGAAGTGATCTCCTTATCGTCAGTTGGGCTGTCAGCCTGCTCGTTCCCGACAAGATGGAGCGGCGGCAGCGCGCGGCCCGCTAAGCCCTAGCGACAATGGAGGGCGAAGACGGCCGTCTTCGCCCTCAGGTTGGGCCAGGCGCTGATGACCCGCGCATCGGCCAGATAGATGGCGTTGCCGATCGCCATCCCCTGCCGGCGGCAGAAGTCGGCGAAGTCGGCCGCGGTGAGCGCCTGCCAGCGCGGCGCTTCGTGCCACGGCTGCGGCAGATCGGGCGCGGCGGGGATGCGCCCGCGGGCCAGCAGTTCCAGCCGGCAGCGCCAGTAGCCCCAGTTGGGAAAGCTGACGATGGCCCGCCGGCCGACGCGGAGCATCTCGCCCAGCACCATCACCGGGTCGTCGAGGTATTGCAGCGTCTGGGCCAGGATGACACAGTCGAAGCTGCCGTCGGGGTAGTCGGCCAGGCCCTCTTGCAGGTTGCCCTGGCGCACGCTGAGGCCGCGCCGCACGCAGGCCAGCACGCCCGCCTCGCTGAGTTCGATGCCGCGGCCGCGGGCGTGCTTCTCGCGCTTCAGATAGTCGAGCAACGCGCCGTCGCCGCAGCCCAGGTCAAGTACGCCGGCTCCCTGGGGAACAAGGCCGGCAATCGCGCGGAGGTCGGGGCGGAGGGGTGGGGACATAGTGGGCAGTAGGGCAGTGGGCAGTGGTCTGTGGTCTGTCGTCGGCGGTCGGCGGTCGTCCGTCAGCGGTCGTCCGTCGGCGGTCGTCGTTCACGGCCGCGCGATGCCCTCCTCCTGCGCCAGCCGGTCGAGGAAGCTGCTGAGCAGGCGGGTCATGGTGTCCACCTCCAGCAGAAAGGCGTCGTGGCCCCAGGTGCTTTCGATGTCGAGATAGGTCACGTCGGCCCCGACGGCATAGAGTGCCCGCACTAACTCCTTGCTGTGGTACGACGGGTAGAGCCAATCGCTGGTGAAGCTGACGACGAGGAACTTGACCGCCGTCGCCCCGGCAAAGGCCGCCGCCAGCGACCCCGTCGGCTGACTCAGGTCGAAGTAGTCCATCGCCTTGGTGACGTAGAGATAGCTATTGGCGTCGAAGCGGCGGGTGAAGTTGTTGCCGTTGTACTTCAGGTAGCTCTCCACGGCGAACTCGGTCTGGAACTCGTAGCCGTACTGCTCGCGGGCCTGCAGGCGGCGGCCGAACTTCTGTTGCATCGACGCATCGCTCAGGTAAGTAATGTGGCCGACCATGCGAGCCACGGCCAGGCCGGCGTCGGGCTTGCGGCCGTTGCCGTAGTACTCGCCGTTGTTCCAGTTGGGGTCGGCGTAGATGGCCTGCCGGCCCACCTCGCTGAAGGCGATCAGCATCGGGCTGTGGCGCGCCGTCGTCGCCAGGGGGATGGCCGCGCGCAGGCGGTGGGGAAAGTGGGCAGCCCACTCCAACACCTGCATGCCGCCCATCGAGCCGCCGGCGGCGCACAGCAGCCGGTCGATCCCCAGGTGGTCGAGCAGATGCGTCTGCGCCCGTACCATGTCGCCGACGGTGACAACGGGGAAGCGCAGCCCATAGGGCGCGCCCGTGGCCGGATCGATGCTGGCCGGGCCACTGGAGCCGTAGCAACTGCCCAGCACGTTGCTGCAAATGACGAAAAAGCGGTCGGTGTCGAACGCCTTGCCGGGGCCAATGCAGTCGTCCCACCAGCCGGGGCGCGTGTCGTCGGGCGCATGCTGCCCGGCGGCGTGGGCGCTGCCGCTGAGGGCGTGGAGGATGAGGATGGCGTTGCTGCGGTCGGCATTGAGGCGGCCGTAGGTCTCGTAGGCCAACGTCACCGGTTGCAGCGTCGCCCCGCTCTCCAGCACGAACGGCTCCGCCTGGGCGAAAACAAGCGATTGTGGCGTGACGAGCATATCAATCGTTCAGCGCCTGATCCAGGTCCCAAAGGATGTCGTCGATGTCCTCCAGACCGACGCTGAGGCGCACGAAGTCGGGCGTGACGCCGGCGGTCAGCATCTCCTCGCCGGTTAGCTGGCTGTGGGTCGTGCTGGCCGGGTGGATGGCCAGGCTGCGGGCGTCGCCGACGTTGGCCAGATGGCTGAACAGCTTCAGGCTGTTGATAAACGTCTCGCCCGCAGGCCGGCCGCCCTGGATGCCGAAGCCGAGAATGGCCCCCGGCCCCTTGGGCAGCACGCGCTTGGCCCGCTCATAGTCGCCGTGGCTGCGCAGGCCGGGGTAGCAGACCCAGTTGACGCGCGGATGGCTCTCCAGGAATTCGGCCACGCGCTGAGCGTTGGCCACGTGCCGATCCATGCGCAGGCTCAGCGTTTCGACGCCCTGCACGGTCAGCCAGCTATTGAGCGGGGCCTGGCACGCGCCCAGGTCGCGCAGAACCTGGACGCGGGCCTTGAGGATGAACGCCGGCGCGCCGAGGTCGGCGTAGACCAGGCCGTGGTACGACGGGTCGGGCGTGGTGAAGTTGGCAAAGCGGCCGCTCGTCCAGTCGAAATTGCCGCCATCGACGATGACGCCGCCGATGGACGTGCCGTGGCCGCCGATGAACTTGGTCGTGCTATGGAGGACGATGTTGGCCCCCCACTCGAACGGCCGGCAGAGGTAGGGCGTGGCGAAGGTGTTGTCGATCACCAGCGGCAGGTTGTGCTGCCGGGCGATGGCGCTGACCTCCTCGAACGGGAAGACGCTGATGTCGGGGTTGCCCAACGTCTCGCCGTAGATCAGCTTGGTGTTGGGGCGAATGGCCGCCGCGAACGCCTCCGGCTGGGCCGGATCGACGAAGGTCACGTCGATGCCCAGGCGCGGGAAGGTGTAGTTGAACTGGTTGTAGGTGCCGCCGTAGAGCCGGCTGCTGCTGACGATGTGGTCGCCCGCCTCGCAGAGAGTCAGGATGGCCATCGTCTGCGCGGCGTGGCCGCTGCTGGCCGCCAGCGCGCCGACGCCGCCCTCCAGGCTGGCCAGGCGCTGCTCCAGCACGTCAGTCGTCGGATTCATGATGCGCGTGTAGATGTTGCCGAACTCTTTCAGGGCGAACAGGTTGGCAGCGTGCTCCGTGCTCTGGAACTGGTAGCTGGTCGTCTGATAGATGGGCACGGCCCGGCTGCCCGTCGTCGGGTCGGGCGTCTGCCCGGCGTGCAACTGGCGCGTGTTGAATCCGAAAGTCCGCTCGTTGGTACTCATCTGTCTCCGCTCTCCTTCGATTGTGATGTTGGCAACTGCGCTGCCGGCCGGGATCAAAAAGACCCCCGGCATCCGTTGGGTGGCCAGAGGGTCCGACTGAGCAGGTAGTGCTGGATGTGTGCGTGATGGGATGGGGGCCAATCCCTGTCGCTCTCATCTTCCAGAACGTCTGCCGGAATTGGCACCCTGCCGATCAGACGGATCCCTGCCGCCTGGTCCGGGTTGCCGAGGTTTCATCGGGCCGGTCCCTCCACCTCTCTGGATAAAAGTGACAGTATGCAGTTGTTGGCGGGAACTATAACCGAATGGGGCCGGGGCTGTCAAGTGGGCAATGTGCCCAAAGCACCCCCGTCGGCCGCTGTCACAACAGGACACGCAGCGCCGCCAGCAGGGCAGCCACGTCCTCGGTCGTGTTGTAGGCCTGGATGGACACGCGGATAAGCGGCTGCTCGTTCCAGCATAGGCACGGGATTTCGATGGCGAATTCGTCCAGCAGCCGCCGCTTCAGCACAGCCGTGTCCGTCTGCGGCGGCAGCGCGGCGGCGGCCATCTGCTCGTAGCCGCCGCGGGGATAGAGCGTGGGCAGG
>JAIBAS010000135.1 GCA_019695075.1 Promineifilum sp.
TCAGGGCGACGCGGCTGGCGTTAAAGATGGCGTCGGTCCGCGGCACGGCCGGCGGCAGGGCGGCGCGCGCGTCGGCGGTCAGGAAGGGGAAGTCGGGCAAGACGACGACGACCGCCGGCCGCGGTGGAGGCATGCGCCGCAGGATCAGTTCGGCCGGGCCGTAGGTCGCGTCGGGCAGCACACCCAGCACCAGCCCGCCCAGCAGCGCCGGGGCGACGTTGTCGGGGTGGCCCTCCATCGCCACGGCCAGGCGCAGTAGTCGCCGCTGTGTCCAGCCGGCCTCGCTGACGGCGTTGGCGGCCAGCAGCCCGGCGATGATGGCCGCGGAACTGCTGCCCAGGCCGCTGCCGACGGGAATCTGGTTATCCGCGTTCACCGTCAGCGCCGCCGGCCGCCGCCCGGCGCGCTGAAAGAGCGTGTCGGCGGCCTGAACCAGCAGGTTGCGGCTGTCGGCCGGCACTTTGTCGGCGTCGATGCCGCTGACGGCCACGGCATAGTCGGTCGGCCGCGGGTCGTCGTAGGGCAGCAGCGGGCCGCCGGCCGTGACCGTGACCTCGTTGCGCAGCTCCAGCGCCAGGCCGAGGCAGTCGAAGCCTGGCCCCAGGTTGGCGCTGGTGGCCGGCACAGATACCGTAACGGTGCGTGAGTGCGCGGGCGTCGGCGTAGACATGGGGCCGTAGTTTACACTAGAATGGCGGCTAATACCCTTTTGGGATAGAGACGCCGCCCCTGCAATGACGCCAGGCGTGGGTTGGCGCTAGGCGGCCGGTTCGGCTGCCGCGGGCGCGGCGATCACCGTGTCGCCTGTGGCCACAGCCGTCTGGCTGCGCTCATAGGCCAGCACGTTCTCGAACGCGGCGATGGCCACGGCCAGCATGTCCATGTCCGGCTCGCGCGTTGTCAGGCGTTGCATGGCCAGGTTGGGCTTGGTCAGCAGGCGGATGAGCGGGTTGCTCTGGCGCGAGGCGGTGAACTTGAGGAACTCGTAGGCGATGCCGGCGATGACCGGTAGCAACACCAGCCGCGACAGGATGCGCGGCAAGAGGTCCAGCGGCGGCAACAGGCTGTAGAGCAGGATGGAGATGATGACGACGGTCAGCAGGAAGGCCGTGCCGCAGCGCGGGTGCTCCAGCGGGAAGCGAGCCACGGAGGCGGGCGTTAGCTCCGCCCCGGCCTCGTAGGCGTTGATAGTCTTGTGCTCCGCGCCGTGGTAGCCGAACAGCCGCTTGATGTCGGCCATGCGGCCGATGCCCCAGATGTAGCCGATCAGCAGCGCCAACCGGATCATGCCCTCGATGAAGTTGATGGCCACCGGCTGCCCGCTCAGTCCTAGCGCCTGTTCGATCAGGTGAGCGAGGTAGGTCGGCAGGACGAAGAAGAGCAGGATCGACAGCGTCAGCGAGAAGGCGATCATCGTCCACTGCACCGGCCCTTCGAAGACCTTTTCCGGCTTGCCGTCGGCGTCGGTCTGGCCTTCTTCTTGCAGCGCCACCTCGGCGGCGAACATCAGGCTCTTGATGCCCAGCCCCAGCGCGTCCCACAGCAGGGTCAGGCCGCGCAAGAAGGGGATGCGCGCCAGCCGGCCACCGTAGATGCGGCTATCCAGCGGCTCCGTGTGGACGACGATGCCGCCCTGCGGGTTGCGCACGGCCACGGACAGCGCCCGCGAGCCGCGCATCATGACGCCTTCGATGACCGCCTGGCCGCCGTAGTTCACCGGGGTCAGTTCGTGGCGGGCCGGCCCCAGCGGGGCATTGCCATTGGGAGAAAGCTGACTGTTCGACATTGGGCCGATTGTAGCAGGCGGCGGGCCGGTTGCCTATGGGCGCGCGCCAAGCTGAAAAAGGCCTAATGTCTCCACCGGTCCATTGGGCACGCGCACCAGGGCCATCTCGGCCACGTTGCCGTGCAGCGGCAGGGGCGCGCGCCGGGCGATGGCCACGGCCTCGCCCACTTGCTCCGGCCGCAAACCCATCGCCAGCGTGCAGTGGGGCACCCACGCGCCGAGCCGGTAGTAGGCATCGGCCTGGCGCACGGCGCGGCCGAAGATGCGGCTGTACTCGGCGTGCAGCTCCAGCAAGGCGCGGCTGACCGTCACGCCGAAGAAGAGCACGCCCTCGCCTGTGGCAAAGAGGCCAACGCTCGACAGGGTCAGGCGGAAGGGTTGCGTGGACGCGGCAAAGGTGGCCAGCGCCGCCGCCAGCGCGCCCTCGTCAATGTGGTCGCCGCTGGTCAGGGTGACGTGGGGCCGGATGCCGGAGGCGCGCATCGGCTGATCGACGACCGTCTCCAGGGCGTCCCAAACGGTGTAGACGGCATCCTCCATCGCCGGATCGAAGAACAGGACGGTCGCGTAGGACATGGGCAACCTCCGCTAGAGGAGCGTGATGACGATCAGCAAAATCCAGGCCACGCCCAGGTAGATACTCAGCCAGCCGAGGGCCGTGCCTAAACTGGCCTGGCCGCGGCCGTTCTGCTCCAGCACAGCCGGCAGATTGAGGAACCAGGCCGCCCGCTGCCCCTGTCGCAAGGCCAGGAAGCCGGCGACCATCGCCGGAGCAATGCCCAGGATGGCCGCCAGGGCGATGGTCAGCGGGCTGAGCGTCTCGCGGATGCGGTCGAGCAGGCCGGCGGTGGCCGGCTCGGCCAGCAGGGCGGGCAAGACGAGGACGAGCAGGGGAACAATGTTGAGGGCCAGGCCGATCAGCCCGTAGGTCAGGCCGGAGCGGGCCGATTTCTGGGCGTTGCCGCGCAATTCGGGCTGCACCGCCTCTAGGGTCAGCGGCCGGCCGCAATTGGGACAGAAGGCGCTGCCGCGCAGAGCGGGGGCGTAGCAGACGGTACACATGGTCACGAAGCCGGTGCGGTCGGTGAAGACCTGCGGATCGACTTTCAGTTCCAGCAACATCTGGCGGTTGTTTTTGACCAGCACGCCGGGGTTGTCGGGGATGGCCACGGGCGCGGACAGGGATGGGCCGGGCTGGGCGGGATCGCCGGCGGCCACGGCGGGCAGGTTAACCCCCTCTTCGACAACGGCGGGCAGGTTCGACTCGCTGCCGCCGCCCAGCAAGTTGCGCGCTTTCGTGCCCAACTCTTGCCGGCGGGCCTTGTTGGCTTGCTGGCGCTGCAAGTCCACCCACTGCATCGTCGCGTTGGCCTGCACGCGGCCGCCGTCGCGCACGTAGGTGGCGATAAGTTGCAGCAATTCGCGCGCCTTCTCCACGTCAGGCGCGTCCAGCTCAATCTGGCAGGTCTGCTCAAACGAGCGCACGCGGGCGACGACCTCTTGCTTCTGCAACCCCAGCCAGCGCGAGACGGTGGCGACGATGACGCCGCTGTCTTCGTTGTAGGTCTGCAAGGTGGCTCCCAGGTTGGCCAGCGCGAAGAGCGTGCTGCGCATGACGACAGTGGAACTGACCGGAAAGGCGCGAATCTCGGTAACGATCATAGTGGAGTTGATTATAGCCGATGTATTGCCAGTGGACAGTGGACAGTAGGCAGTGGACAGTGAACAGTGAACAGCGGCCAGTAGGGGGCCACTGTCCACTGCTTACTGCGTACTGTCCACTCCTCTGTAACCTATCCTTCTACTTGCGTCATGGCCACACCCATCGCGACCATGTCGCGCAGGAAAGGCTCCGGGGCGACGAATTGGGCCTGGAACCACAGACCGGCCGGCCGCTCCCCGGCCAACCACTGGCGCAGGCAGGCAACGGTGGGGATGGCGGTAAAGGCGTAGCCGTCGGGGTGAGCCAGGCGCAGGGTCAGGGTGTGGGCCGCGCCGGCGCGCTGCCCGGCCGCTTCCAGTTGCAGCACTAGGCCGTACGGCGGGCGGGCAAAGCGGCACATACTCCAGAACAGCAGCCGGGCCATTGGCCCCAGCAGGCGGCGCGGGGCGACCTTCAGGCCGAGGACGACCACGGGCGAGACGAGCCAGTCGGTGAACCAGTTGAAGCCGCCGACGTAGAAGCCCGTTTCGCGTAGCGACGGGATTTGTTCGGACAGGTCGTCCATCTCGGCCAGGCCCATCGGCACGCAGGCGCGCCGGTCGAATGGCGGCCCAAAGGACACCGTCAGCGGCCTGATCATCGCTGCCAGCCCCAGCGATTGCCAACGACCGTCGCGGAAGACGCGGCCGTCGAAGTCCATGAACTCGGCCACGAACTCCTCGCGCGTTTCCTGCCCCAGGTCGAGCGCCGCCCAATCGACGGCGATGACGCTGGCCACGTTGGCGCGCTCCAGTCGGTCGAAGCACGTGGCCGCATAGCGTACCAGCGCGGCGGGCACGCCGGGGTGAAAGCCGCCGTCGGTGATGAAGCAGCGGCCGGCGCGCGTGATCTCCGGGGCCAGCCGCCGCAGGCAGTCCACCTTGGCCGCGGCGTACTGGATGTCGAGGTAGTCGCAGCCGGCGGCCAGCGCCGCGCGGGCGACGGTCTCGGTGTGGGCGGCCGTGCT
>JAIBAS010000427.1 GCA_019695075.1 Promineifilum sp.
CGTGGCCGCCGGCGCGAACCTGCTCATCCTGTCCGACCGGGGCGTCGGCCGGGCGCGCGCGCCCATTCCGGCGCTGCTGGCCGTTTCCGCGCTGCACGAGCACCTCATCGCCGCCGGCGCGCGCACGCGGGTCAGCCTGCTGGTCGAGTCGGGCGAGCCGCGTGAAGTCCACCACTACGCCTGCCTGGTCGGCTACGGGGCCGACGCGGTCAACCCCTATCTGGCTTTCGAGACGCTCCACGATCTGATTGCCCGGCGGCTGCTGGATGTGGAATACGAGACGGCCGTGACCAAGTACCTGAAGGCCGCGGCCAAGGGCGTCGTCAAGACCATCTCCAAGATGGGCATCAGCACCGTGCAGAGCTACCACGGGGCGCAGATTTTCGAAGCGCTGGGCCTCAGCCGCGCCGTCGTCGATCGCTACTTCAGCGGCACGCCGACGCGCATCGAAGGGGCGGACATGGACGTGCTGGCCGCCGAGGCGGCCGAGCGCCACGCCGCGGCCTACCCGGAGCGCCCCGCCAACGGCCACACGCTGGAGGTTGGCGGGCGCTACCAGTATCGCAATGGCGGCGAGTTCCACTTGTTCAACCCGTCCACCATCCACAAGCTGCAACACGCCGTCCGGAGCGGCGACTTTCGCGCCTACAAGCAGTACGCCGACGAAGTCCACGCCCGCGAGACGCATCTGGCCACACTGCGGGCGCTGCTGGAGTTCAACTTCGCGCCCACGCCCGTGCCGCTGGACGAGGTCGAGCCGGTCGAGGCCATCCTGCGCCGTTTCAAGACCGGGGCCATGTCCTATGGTTCCATCAGCCGCGAGGCCCACGAGACGCTGGCCATCGCCATGAATCGCGTCGGTGGCAAGAGCAACACCGGCGAGGGCGGCGAAGACCCGGCCCGCTACGTCCCCGACGCCGGCGGCGACTCGCGCATGAGCGCCATCAAGCAGGTGGCCAGCGGTCGTTTCGGCGTCACCATCGAGTATCTCAGCCACGCCCAGGAGATTCAGATCAAAATGGCCCAGGGGGCCAAGCCGGGCGAGGGCGGCCAGTTGCCCGGCCACAAGGTCTACCCGTGGATCGCCCGCGTGCGCCATTCGACGCCGGGCGTCGGCCTCATCTCGCCGCCGCCCCACCACGACATCTACTCCATCGAAGACCTGGCCCAACTCATCTACGACCTTAAGAGCGCCAACCCGGCGGCGCGCATCAACGTCAAGCTCGTGTCCGAGGTCGGCGTGGGCACGATCGCCGCGGGCGTGGCCAAGGGTCATGCCGACGTCATCCTCATCAGCGGCCACGACGGCGGCACGGGCGCGTCGCCGGTGTCGAGCATCAAGCACGCCGGGCTGCCGTGGGAGTTGGGGCTGGCCGAGACACATCAGACCCTGGTGCTCAACAACCTGCGCAGCCGCGTGCGCCTGGAGACGGACGGCCAGCTCAAGACCGGCCGCGACGTGGTCATCGCCGCGCTGCTGGGGGCGGAGGAGTTCGGCTTCGCCACCGGCCCGCTGGTGGCGATGGGCTGCGTCATGATGCGCGTCTGCCATCTGGACACCTGCCCGGTCGGCGTGGCCACACAGAACCCGGAGTTGCGCCGCCGCTTTGCCGGCAAGCCGGAGCACGTGGTCAACTTCATGCGCTTCATCGCCGAGGACGTGCGCGAGCACATGGCCGCGCTGGGCGTGCGTTCCCTCGATGATCTGGTCGGCCGCACCGACCTGCTAACCGTCCGCGACGAGCTGGCCCACCACAAGGCCGGCAAGCTCGATCTGTCGGCGCTGCTCTACCGGCCGGACGTGGGGCCGGAGGTCGGCCACATTGGTGTGCAGGCGCAAGACCACGGCCTGGAGCATAGCCTCGACCGGATGACGCTGCTCGACCTGTGCGCCCCGGCGCTGGCCGACGGCGCGCCCGTCGCGGCCACGCTGCCCATCCGCAACATCCACCGCACCGTCGGCACGATTCTGGCCGGCGAGATCGCCCGCCGCCACGGCCCGGAGGGGCTGCCGGAGGACACTATCCGGCTGACCTTCCAGGGATCGGCCGGGCAGAGCTTCGCCGCCTTCCTGCCGCCGGGCGTCACCTTCACGCTGGAGGGCGACGCCAACGACTACGTCGCCAAGGGGCTGTCGGGCGGCAAGCTCATCGTCAAGCCGCCGGCGGGCACGGTCTTCGCGCCGCAGGACAACATCATCATCGGCAACGTGGCTTTCTATGGAGCCACAGGCGGCGAGGCCTACATCCGCGGCGCGGCCGGGGAGCGCTTCGCCGTGCGCAACAGCGGCGCGGTGGCTGTCGTCGAGGCCGTCGGCGACCACGGCTGCGAGTACATGACCGGCGGGCGCGTGGCCGTGCTGGGGCCGACGGGGCGCAACTTCGCCGCGGGCATGTCCGGCGGCATCGCCTACGTGCTGGACGCCGATGGGAGCTTCGCCGGCCGCTGCAACGCCGACATGGTCGAACTGCTGCCTCTGGACGACGATGACGCCCGCGAACTCAACGACATGGTCTGGAAGCATGCCGTCTACACCGGCAGCACCGTGGCCTGGCATCTGGTGGGCGAGTGGGAAACGGCCCGCGCGCGGTTCGTCAAGGTCTTGCCGAAGGACTATAGCCGCGTGTTGCGCGCCCTGGCCGAGGCCGAGGCCGCCGGCCTGTCGGGCGACGAGGCCGTCATGGCCGCCTTCGAGGCCAACCGCCGCGACCTGGCGCGGGTGGGGGGAAATTAGGAATTAAGAATTAGGAATTCAGAGGCGCTTGCCTGCCCTTTGCCTAGATTCCTAATTTAATTGAATGCTATGAGCAAAATTACAGGCTTTATGACTTTTGCCCGCGAGACCCCCGGCGAGCGGCCCATCGCCGAGCGCCTGGGCGACTGGCAGCCGCTGCACCTGCACCTGCCCGACGAGCGCTTGCAGACCCAGGCGGCGCGCTGCATGGATTGCGGCATCCCCTTCTGTCACAAGGGGCAGCTGCTCAACGGCATGACTTCCGGCTGCCCGGTCAATAACCTCATCCCGGAGTGGAATGACCTGGTCTATCGCGGTCTGTGGCGACAGGCCTATGACCGGCTGGCCAAGACCAACAACTTCCCGGAGTTCACCGGTCTGGTCTGCCCCGCGCCGTGCGAGGCGGCCTGCACGCTGGGCATCTCCGACCCGCCCGTGACCATCAAAAGCATCGAGTTCGCCATCATCGACCGCGCCTTTGCCGAGGGCTGGGTGCGGCCGGCGGCGCCGGCGCGTCGCACGGGCAAGCGCGTGGCCGTCGTCGGCTCCGGGCCGGCCGGGCTGGCCTGCGCCGACCAACTCAACATCGTCGGCCACGAGGTGACCGTCTTCGAGCGCGACGACCGCATCGGCGGCCTGCTGATGTACGGCATCCCCAACATGAAGTTGGGCAAAGACCTGGTCGCCCGCCGTGTCGAGGTGCTGCGCGCCGGCGGCATTCGCTTCGTCTGCGGCGTGACCGTGGGCGAGGACGTTACCGCCGGCGACCTGCGGCGCGAGTTCGACGCCGTCGTGCTCTGCACCGGGGCGACCCGGCCGCGCGATCTGGGCGTGTCCGGCCGCGACCTGGACGGCGTCGCCTTCGCCATGGACTTCCTGCGCGGCAACACGCGCAGCCTGCTCGATTCCGGCCACGCCGACGGCGGCTACCTGTCGGCCGCCGGCAAGGACGTCATCGTCATCGGCGGCGGCGACACGGGCACCGACTGCGTGGCCACGGCCCTGCGCCACGGCGCGCGCAGCCTGGTGCAGTTCGAGATTTTGCCGCAGCCGCCGGCCGAGCGGGCGGCCGACAACCCGTGGCCGCAGTGGCCGCGCGTCTACAAGATGGACTATGGCCAGGCCGAGGCCGCGGCCGTCTTCGGTAGCGATCCGCGCGCCTACAGCGTGCAAACGGTGGAGCTGCTGGGCGAAGACGGCCGCCTGACGGGCCTGCGGACGGTGGACGTGGCCTGGGCGAGCAACGGCGACGGCCGGCCCGCGCCCCATCCCGTGCCCGGCACGGAGCGCGTCTGGCCGGCGCAGATGGTCGTTCTGGCTCTGGGCTTCCTGGGGCCGGAGGGCGGGCTGCCGGCGCAACTGGGCGCGAGTGTGGACGGGCGCAGCAATATCGCCGCGCCCTACGGCCGCTTCCAGACCGACGCGCCGGGCGTCTTCGCCGCCGGCGATGCCCGCCGCGGCCAGAGCCTCGTCGTCTGGGCTATCCACGAGGGTCGCGCCGCCGCCCGCGAAGTCGATCGCTGGCTCATGGGCGAGACGAACCTGCCTTAAAGAGATTTAACGCAAAGACGCCAGGAAGCCAGGACGCAAAGAAGAAAAACTCTTTGCGTCCTGACGCTAAATCTCTTCCTCTTGCGTCTTAGCTTCTAGTGCGTACCTTGCGTTAGATTCTTCTCTTTGCGTTAACCTCTGTAGCCACTGGCGCAGGGCGGCGAAGCGTTCGTGGCTGGCCCGCGCCACCAGCAGGACGACGCCGAAGGTCAGCAAGACGTTGGTCATCAGGAAGAAGACGAACTCCTCCAGCGGCAGGACGCCGCCGAGAAGCAGGTGCAGCGACTGGGCCGGGTCGATGGTCCAGATGCCCCAGCCGCCGATGGCCAGCGAATCGGCCAGAGCCAGGTAGAGGGTCATCACGCCGATGCTGAGCAGCAGCAGCCGGCGGTGACGCCAGAGAATGTCGGCCCCGAAGAACAGTTGCAGGGCCACCGGCGGCAAAGCCCACACCAGAATGAGGCCCATGTAGTTCCATGCCGGCCCGCCGGCCAGCAGCAGGGCCAGCATGACCAGCCACAGCGCGCCCAGGGCGGCCGCCGACCAGAGGCGCAGGCCCGGCCGCAACGGCTCCTCCGAAATCTTGAGCCGGCGCGCCAGAAAACCCAGCCACAGCCCGGCCAGAATCGGCTGGACGACGAAGAAGGTGTACTCCTCGATAGGCACCCAGCCCAGGGTGATGCCGGTGACGAGCGCCGGGTTGTACCACCACACGCTCGTGGCCACGAGGTAGTTGTCCCACGGCGTCGTGTAGACGAGGGCGATGAGCACATGCAGGGCGATGGCCAGCCACAGGGGCGTCGCGCTCAGGGCGGGGGGGATGGCCCGGCCGCGCCGTTGATCCCACAAGGCCACGGCCGCCAGCGCAACGATGGGCAGCGCCAGAAACCACCCCAGGAAGCCGAAGTAGGTCATGCGCGCCTCCGCCGCACGCGCAGGAAGACGCCGGGGTGCGGCTCCAGCGTCGCGCCCATGTAGGCGTGAACCTGGCGGCCGGCGCCGGCCAACGCGAAACGCTGCAAGATGCGCCCCAGGACGACCTTGGCCTCCACCTGGGCGAAGGTCGCACCGATGCAGACGCGCGGCCCGCCGCCGAAGGGCACGTAGGTGAAGGCCGCCGGCCGCTCGGCCTCGCGGGCGAAGCGGGCCGGGCGGAACTCCGCCGGCGCGTCCCAGTAGCGTTCGTCGCGGTGGGTCAGGTAGATCGATGCCATCAGCCGCGTGCCGGCGCTGATCTCGTAGCCGGCGATGACGGTATCGTCGGCGACGATACGGTTGCCGACGTGGATGGGCGGGTAGAGGCGCAGCGCTTCCTTGATGACTGCGTCGAGGTACTCCAGGTGCTCAACGTTGGCCGCTGTGGGCGCGTCGCGGCCCAGGACGGCATCGACCTCGGCCACGGCGCGGGCCATCACGTCGGGATGGTCGCTCAGCAGATGCAGCGCCCAGGCCAGCAGCGCCGTGCTGGTGTCGTGGCCGGCGATGAGCATCGTCAGAATCTGGTCGCGGATGAGGTCGTCGGTCATCTCCGGCGCGCGTACGAGCTGGGTCAGCAGGTCGCGGGCCGTGCCGGCGGTTTCGGCCGGCGGCGCGCCGGCCAGTTGCGCCCGCCGCTGGCGGATGAGGCCGTAGAGGTAAGCGTCGAGTTGATCCAGCGCGGCCTGGTAGCCGAAGCGGGGCATGTTGGGCAGGACGATCCACAGACCGGGCGAGATGTACTTGATGGCCCGCAGGATCGGCCGCCACAGCCGCTCCAGATCGGGGCCGAACTCGACATCGACCAGTGTGCCCATGAAGATGAGCAGCGCCAGCCGGCGCATCTCGACGAGCATGTCGCGCACAGAGCCGTCGGCCCAGGCCTCGGTCACCTGGTCGGTGTAGGCCAGCATCCGCGGCACATGGTGGACGACCTGCGGCTTCAGCAGCACCGGCTCCATATGGCCGCGCAGGCGGGCGTGGGCGTCGCCGTCTTCCACCAGCACGCCGTGGCGCAGCAGCTTGGTCACCGGGTCGGTCTCGCTGCGAAAGTTAAGATGCTCGCGCTGCGAGACCATGATCTGCTTGTTGCTGTCCGCCCCGACGAGGACGGCCGGCTGGAAGCCGGGCAGGGTGATGCGAAAGGCCGGGCCGACTTCGGCGCGCATGATCTCCAGCGCGGTCAGCAGCGAGCGCTCGCGGGCCAGGCCCTTCAGGACGTGGAGGCCGGTTTCCGGGCCGGCTTCGGGCAGGGGGCAGCCGGTGGTCATGTTAACTCGCGTTGGCCGCCAGCCGCGGCCGGGCCACCCGCGCCGCCTGGCGGTCGGCGGCGACGATGAGGTCTTCGGCGATGATCGACGAGGACAGCACGCCGGGCAGACCCGCGCCGGGGTGCGTGCCCGCGCCGACGAAGTAGAGGTTGTCGATGTCCTCGGAGCGGTTGTGCGGCCGGAACCAGGCCGACTGCGTCAGCACCGGCTCGATGGAAAAGGCCGCGCCCAGATGGCTGTTGAGCGTCTGCTCGAAGTGGCGCGGGTCGATCATGTGCTCGCTGACGATGTTGGCCTGTAGATCGGGCAGGTAGTTGTCCTCCAGGAACTGCATGATCGCGTCGCGGTAGGGGCGCGCCGCCGTGGCCCAATCGACATCCGCGCCCAGGTGGGGCACGGGCGAGAGGACGTAGAAGCTCTCGTGGCCGGCCGGGGCGATGGACGGGTCAGTCAACGTGGGCATGTGCAGGTAGAGCGAGAAGTCCTTCGGCAATTGCTTGGCCTTGAAGATGTCGGCCAGCAGCCCCTGATAGCGCTCGCTGAGGATGATGTTATGGTGGGCCAGCTTGCCGTCGTGGCGGTAGAGCTTCTTCGTGCCGAAGTAGATGACCACCAGCGACATGCTATAGCGGGTCAGCTTGCGGTAGCGCAGGTCGCTGTTGCGCAGGCCGCGCGCCCGGCCAGGGATGAGGTTGAGGTAGGTCCAGGCCACGTCGGCGTTGGAGATGACGTGGTCGGCACGATGCACTGTGCCATCGGCCAAACGGATGCCCTCCGCCCGGCCGCCGTTGACGACGATCTCGGCCACTTCGCTGTTAGTGTGGAAGCGCCCGCCCAACTCCTCGATGAGCCGCGCCAGGGCATTGACCAGCGCGCCCGTGCCGCCCATGACGTAGTGGATGCCCCACTCGCGCTCCAGATAGTGGATCATGGCGTAGATCGACGACGCATCGAACGGGTTGCCGCCGATGAGCAGCGGGTGGAACGTGAAGCAGCGCCGCAGGAAGTCGTTCTGGATGAACTGCGACACGTAGCTGTAGACCGACTTGTGTGATTGCAAGCGGATCAGGTCGGGGGCGACGCGCAGCATGTCGCCCACGGTCAGGAACGGTTTGTCGGCCAGCTCGACGAAGCCCTTCTGGAAGATGGCCTTGGTCGAGTGCATGAAGCGGTGGTAGCCGTCGGCGTCGGCCGGGTTCCAGCGGCGGATCTGTTCGGCGATGAACTCCGCGTCGTCGTTGTAGTCGAACGCCTGGCCGGTGTGGTCGAAGATGCGATAGAACGGGTCGAGCGGCGTGAACTCGACGTACTCCTCGCGGCGGCGGCCGGCGGCGGCGAAAATGTCGTCGAACATGAACGGCGCGGTGACGACCGTCGGGCCGCCGTCGAACTTGAAGCCGTCCTGCTCATAGACGTAGGCGCGCCCGCCGAGCTTGTCGCGTTTCTCGAAGATTTCGACCTCGTAGCCGCGCGCGGCCAGCCGAGCGGCCGCGCCCAGCGCGCCGAAACCGCTGCCGATGATGATGACTTTGTTACTCATTGTTGGTGTGCTCCCTCTCCACAGGTTCCAAAAGCTCCGGCCGGGCAGCGCGGGCGCGCCGCCAGATGCCGGGTAGTAGACGCAACTTGCGGCTGTCGTTCGTGCGCGCGCGGCGGCTGAAGACGTCGTAGTCGTGGGCTTCGATGTCGTCGAGGATGGCGGCGTATAGCTCGGCCGCGGCCTGGATGGCGAAGCGGCTACTGCCGCCCAGCAGGGCGATGCCCGGCAGCGCCTCGGCGTAGAGCTGCCGCGTGCGCTCGATCTGGAAGCGCATGAAGGCGCGCCAGCGGTCGTCGCGGCGGCCGGCGGCGATGTCGGCCTCGCCCAGGCCGAAGGCGGCCAGTTCGGCGGTGGGCAGGTAGAGGCGGCCGTTGCGCCAGTCCTCGGCCACGTCGCGCAGGATGTTGGTCATCTGCAAGGCCACGCCCAGCTTGACGGCGTAGGGAATGGCCTCCTTGCCGGTGTAGCCGACGATGTGCATGACCATCAGGCCGACGGTCGAGGCCACGGCATAGCAGTAGCGCGACAGGTCGGCGAAAGTGGCGTAGCGCGTCGCCTCTAGGTCGCCGGCGACGCCGTCGAGTAGCTGCTCGGCGTACTGCCGCGGGACGTGGTAGCGGGCGCAGGTGTCGGCCCAGGCCAGGGCGACGAGATCGTCGCTGCCGGGGTGGCTGCTCAGGCTGCGCTGCCGCCAGGCGCGCAGGTCGGCCGGCCTGTCGCCATCGTTGCGGTCAACGATGTCGTCACTGACGCGACAGAAGGCATAGAGCGCCTGGATGGCGCGGCGGTGCTCGGCCCGCATCAGGCTGGAGGCGATGAAGAACGTGCGGCTGTGTTCGCGGGTGATGGCGCGGCAGTGGTCGTAGGCGCGCCGCGATTGGGCGCTGCCGGCCACCAGTTCCGCGCCGTGGCGCAGACGGTTTTCCAGCGGGGCATACGCCTGCGCCAGCAAACCGTGTTCCCAGAGATCGAGTTGGGCGGTCATCTGCACTCTCCTTCGCCTGACCCGGCCGCAAGACACGGCCGGGCACTGTCACTGCGCGCCGTCGCCCCGAATGGACGGCGCTACAGTGGCAAGATAGCAGATTGCCCAGTATTTGTCAATATATTGTACGGAAGTTGGTGACTAGTGGTGGTCGGCTGAGCGCTAGAGGCACAATGGTTTACCCAAGGTTGGGCTACTAGACCAAAGATGCCGACTCTCGTGGCGCGAATCGTGGCGCGATTCTCCGAATCGCGTGCCTTCGATCATCGTAGCGCGATTCTCCGAATCGCGTGCCGCGACAGCACAAGAGCGCGAATCAGGAGAATCGTGCTACAGGGTTACCAGCCGGCGATGTCGTCTTCGCCAACGATAATCGTCGGCGTCAGGCGCGCCAGTAGCTCCCCGGCGACGGCGTTGCGATTGCCGAAGGCCTCGGCCTGGGCCGCGCCCATGTAGCGGCCGGCAATGCGCGTCGCCCAGTGGCGCAGTTGCTCCAGGTCGTCGCTGAAGGCCACGAGGCCATCGACACGGACATAGGCAAAGGGCGGCGCCTCGTCGTCGACGCACAGCGACGCCAGGGGGTTGCGACGCAAGTTAGCCGTTTTGACGGTCGTATGCCAGGTGGTGAAGACGATCTGCTCGCCGTCGCGCTCGAACCAGATCGGCACGACGTGGGGGCGGCCGTCGGGCCGGACGGTGGCCAGCTTGCCGGTGTGCGCCCTGGCCATCATGAAATCCCAGCACTCGGCGCGGGTCAATCGTCTCATGGCGCTTTTCTCCTGTCGCCGCTAGAGCAGCAGCGACATCAACAGATCGTCCAGATATTCGCCGTCGCGGAAGGTGGAACGGCGGCGGCGGCCTTCCACCTCGAAGCCGCAGGACTCGTACAGGTGGATGGCGTTCGTGTTGCGCACGAAGACGAATAGCTCAAGGCGCGTCAGGACGCCGCCGGCGCGCGCCCAGTCGATGGCATACTCCATCAGCCGCTGGCCGACGCCCTGGTTGCGCCACTCCAGGGCCACGGTGATGCCCAGCGTGGCCGCGTGGCGGACGTGGCGGCGCTTGCCGCCTTGCAGCGTCAACTGGCCGACGATGCGGCCGTCATCCTCGGCCACCAGGAAGAGGCTGTTGCTCGACCGGTTCATCTCGACGATCATGCGCGCCTCGGCCTCGGTCGTCGGGTTGAACTCGTCCGGGGCGGTGATGAGGTTGATGCCTGGCTCGGCGAAGACGCCACGGGCATAGGCGATCACCTGGGCGGCGTCTTCGGGCAGGGCGGGCCGAATGAGGATGCTATCGGCGCGGCGATCGGCCACGCCGCGGTAGGGGCTTGTGTGTTGGCTCATGGTCATCTTTCCAGCGACCGGGACATGTACAGGCCGTCGGGCGCGAAGCCGAGCCGCCGGTAATACTCGCGCGTGCCCACGGCGCTGATGACGACCAGGCGGGCGTAGCCAGCCTCGCGGGCGATGGCTGCGGCCCGCTCGATGAGCGCCGCCCCCAGGCCGCTGTGTTGGGCTTCGCCGCGGCTGTCGTCGCCGGGGTTGAGCGCCGGGCCGTAGACGTGAACTTCGCGGATCATAGCCGCGCCGGCCAGTTCCGGGAAGGGGTGCGGCTGGTCGCGGCGCGGCAGGGAGAGGCGCAGGAAAGCGGCCAGCCGGTCGGCGGCTGGAAAGCCGCTGTCGCTATCAAAGCTGAGGAAGTGCTCGGTCGTGGCGTCGGTGTCGTAGGGCAGGTCGTGGAGGCTGAGAGCGGCCGGCAGCGGGTCGCGGCGGATTTCGCGGCAGCGAATGCAGCGGCAGGGCGTACCCGCTTCGCGTAGTCGCTCCTGGGCCAGTTCGCGCAGATTGGCCTTCTTGTTGCCGGCGACGATGTTGGTCGTCGGGAAGTCGCGCACGATGCGCGTCAGGCGGGCGTAGCGCGGCGTCTGCACCTTGCAGCGGGCCAGCAGGTCGATCAGCTCTTCTTCGCCGTAGGGCGCGTACTCGCCGCGCCGCCAGTAGTCGTGCAGTTCGGCGTTGGCCAACAGCATGCACGGGTAGAGCTTCAGTTCGTCGGGGCGGATGGCGGGTTCGTCCCACAGGCGGGCGTAGTCGGCCAGGTCACCGGCCGGCGTGGCCCCCAGCAGATTGGCCATCCAGTGGCCGTGAATCTTGAAACCGGCCAGCCGCAGCAGCCGGAAGGCGTCGCGTGTGGCCTGGACATCATGGCCGCGCCGGTTGAGGGCCAGCACGCGCTCGTCGAGGCTCTGGATGCCGACCTGTACTTTGGTGACGCCCAGATAGCGGAACCAGCGCAGTTCGCCGGCGTCGATGTGGTCCTGGCGCGTCTCGACGACGAGACCGACGTTGCGCCGCGGGCCGACGGCGTTGGCGGCTTGGGCCGCGGGCAGGTCGGCCGCCTCGAAGCCGTTGAGCGCGTCGAAGCAACGCTTGATGAACCACTCCTGATAGTCGCGCCGGTAGCTCGACCACGTGCCACCCAACACCAGCAGTTCGACCTTGCCGATAGGGTGGCCGATCGTCTCCAGCGCACGCAGGCGGGAGGCGGTCTGGGCGAAGGGGTCAAAGGCGTGGCGCTCGGCCCGTTGCGCGCCCGGTTCGTCGTGGAGATAGCTCTTGGGCATGCGCGCGTCCGTCGGGCAGAAGACGCACCGGCCGGGGCAGGGGTAGGGCTTGGTGAGGACGGTGACGACGGCCACGCCCGCCTGCGTGCGCATCGGTTTCATTTGCAAGTGGGTGCGCAGGTCGGGGTCGAAGGGCAGCCGGCCGGCGGCGCAGAGGCGCTCGTAGGCGTCGAGTACCTGGCTCTTGGACAGCCAGGGCAGGCCGCGCCGGGCGAAGGCGCGGACGGTGTGGTTATAGCGCCGGCCGGTCAGCGGGCGCAACGCGGCCAGAGCGGCGATCAACTCCAGCAGCAACTCCTCGCGGCCGTCGAGGGCGATTGGCTCGTTGCGGGTAAGCCACGCTGCTTCGCGGTTCGTGATTGTCTCGACCGTAGACATCTTACACAGTTTGGTTCGCCGGCGTTAGGGTGGCGACGGCGTAGTCGAACCCCATAGTTCTTACTCCGCCATCAATTCTACCATAGCCCGCAACGTCTCCACGTCGAAGACGGTCATGTTGAGCGTCGTCACCGGGCTGTTGCGCCACAGGGCCAGGCGCTCGCGGACGCGCGCGCGCGGGCCGACGAGGGCCACGGCGTCGATCAGCTCGCCCGGCACGCGGGCCATGGCCGCGCCCTTGTCGCCGGCCAGGTAGAGGTCCTGAATCTCCGTCGCCGCGGCCTCGAAGCCATAGCGCACGGCCAGGTCATAGTAGAAGTTCTTGCCCCGCGCGCCCATGCCGCCGACGTAGAGGGCCAGCATCGGCCGCAGCATGTTGTAGGCGATGTCGAGGTTGTCGTTGATGACGACGGAGACGGTCGGAGCGATGTCGAACTGGTCGATAGTCTTGCCCGCCTTGGCCAACCCGGCGTCGATGTGGGCCTTGTAAGCCGTGTCGTACTGCTCCGGGGCGAAGAAGATGGGCAGCCAGCCGTCGGCGATCTCGGCCGCCAACTCGACGTTCTTGGGGCCGATGGCGGCCAGGTAGATGGGGATGTTGGGGTCGGCTTTCAGCGTGCTCTTGAGCGGCTTGCCCAGGCCGGTGGCGTCGTCGCCACGGTAGGGAATCTGGTAGTGGCGGCCCTCGAAGGTCAGCGGGCGCTCGCGGCGGAAGATGTCGCGGACGATGGCGACATACTCGCGCGTGCGCAGCAACGGCTGGGCATAGCTGACGCCGTGCCAGCCCTCGACCACCTGCGGCCCGGAGAGACCCAGGCCCATCAGGAAGCGCCCGCCCGATAGCTGATTGAGCGTCATGGCCGTCATGGCCGCGTTGGCCGGCGTGCGGCCGGGCATCTGCATGATGGCCGTGCCCAGGTGGATGCGCGTCGTCAGCGCCCCCAGCCAGGCCAGCGGCGAGACGGCGTCGGAGCCATAGGCTTCGGCCGTCCAGACGGAGTAGACGCCCAGGCGGTCGGCCTCCTGGACGAGTTCAACGGGTAGTTGCATTTGGCCGGCGGCGTAGCCGAGCATGAGACCTAGGCGCATGGAGGTTACCTCTCGTAGGGAACTACTAGATCAGTGATCATAGGGAAATGACGGCGATTGAAAGACACTAACCTTGACCCAATCGTGACAGCCGTGGCAGCGATGAGCGAGTCATCTAGTCCAGTACCGTGGCTTTGTTTGTACTGACGGCAATAGAGGCCACCTCGTTCAGCAATCGCGCGATCAACGGGAATGATTGTTAACGTCGCCAGGAAGTCTGTCAGTATTTGCCGCTCCCTGTCATTTCGCACACCCGCATATAGCTTGGCCACAGTAATAACAGACACTGCCAGATTACCAACCAAGTTGCTGAAGAACCCCAGGGCTTGTTCACGGCCGCGCAAGTATTCGATCAGGGTATCACTGTCCAGTAGGTACTGATTCCAATGGTTCATCAATCAGGTCTCGCTCGTTCCATTCCCGCCGTAACTCTTCGAAGAATTCGGGCAGATCATCTCGGTCGGCCCAAATTCCAAAAGCTTTTCTCATCAACTCGTTTCGATCTTGTCGCATGCTTTCGGCGATATAACGGTCTACTGCTTCGCGAATGATCTCGCTTTGGGATTGGTTGCGCCGTTCAGCGATGCTTTTCAATGCTTCGCGTTCTTCTCGGGTTAGATAGATTTGCGTTCGCTCCATCACTTTCCCATTTCCTCCGATAATGTATATGAGTAATGTATATGATGCTTTCCAGAGAGTCAAGCAATGACGAGGAAAGCAATGAAAAAAATCTCAGTTACGCTTGTAGGGCAGGGCCTCCAATTGAACCGTTTCCGCCAGAGCCGCGATCTCCGGGTCCTTATGCACCAGTATTGCCCGATGCCGCAGCGCCAAGGCGGCGATGAGCGCGTCAGCCAGCGAGAGGCGATGCCCGGCTTTCAGACGCCCCGCCGTCAGCAACGTGGGTTCGTCAACATCCCATAGCACTGTCGCCGGCAACTGCTTGAGGAGTGCGTAGCGCCTGTCGGCCACGTCCTCGGTCTGTTCCTGAAGCGTAATGTAATAAGTCTCCAGCAGAACGAGGAACGGTAGCAAAATCGTCTCTCGTCGCAGCAAGGCTTCCACTCGCTCAGCCCCTTCTTCATCTTCCAGCAGGGTCAGGATCGCCGATGTATCAAGCAGGTACGGCGCTTTGCTCACGTTGCCTATCCTCCTGCCGCGATTCGATGAGGCGTTCTGTCAGACGCTCCCCCTTAGCCGAACCGCGCAGAGCCTTGATTGGGTCGGCCGGGAGGAGGATGACTTTAATGACTTGACCGTCATCTATCCACTCCAGGTACGCTCCTTCATTGATGCCGTAACGCTGGCGAATAGCCGCCGGCACGACTGTTTGGCCTCTTTTGGTGACCGTTGTTTTCATATACTCACCTCCAACGGGATTTTACAAGGCAAAAAGCTGACTTACAAGTCAATCATGCAAATCGACTTGCGGCAATCTGAGGATAATAAAAAGCCAGCCGTCAGTCGGCTGGCTTCTTGTGCCCTCACGGGGATTCGAACCCCGGTCTTAGCCTTGAAAGGGCTACGTCCTGGTCCCCTAGACGATGAGGGCAACGGAGAGAATTCTAGCATTGCCGGGGCAGGCGGTCAAACAGCGGCTACAATTCCACCATGCGCCACCGGCTCTGGCTCCCCGCGGCCGACGACATCCGCGACTACCAGCCCGACGACGCCGCGGCCCTCTTCGTGCTGCACGCGGCCATCGCCCCGACCGAGGCTGGGGAGCTGCTGGCCTGGACGACGGCGCTGGACGAGCGCGTCGAGCTGGGCGGCCGGGTCTGGGTGGCGGCGCGCGGGCGGCGGCCGGCCGGCTACGCGGCCATCGACCCGCTGCCGGGGCTGCCGGGTATCTTCGATCTAACCGGCGGCGTGACCCCGGCGCGGCAGCGGCAGGGACTGGGCGGGCGGCTGCTGGCCCACGCCGTCG
>JAIBAS010000337.1 GCA_019695075.1 Promineifilum sp.
CTTCTTTGCCGGCGACGGCCAGGGCAGCGGCGTGGGCGATCAGTGGGCAGCGCGCTTCGCCGCCGACGAGCCGGGGCGCTGGCGCTGGTGCGCTTCCTTTAGCGCCGGGCCAGGCGTGGCTGTGGCGCTGGACCCGGCCGCGGGCGCGCCGCTGGCTTTCGACGGCGCGGCGGGCGCGTTTGAGGTGGCCCCGGCCAACCCCGACGCGCCCGGCTTCTTCGCCCTCGGCCGGCTGGAATACGCCGGCGGTCACTACCTAAAGTTCCGCCACGGCCCCTACTGGCTGAAGACGGGCGCGAACAGCCCGGAGAATTTCCTGGCCTACATCGGCTTTGAGGACACGGCCGATACCGACGCCGACCCTTTCCTGCACAGCTACGCCGCCCACGTCGCCGACTGGCGGCCGGGCGACCCGACGCTGCCCGGCGCGGCCGACGAGGGCAAGGGCATCATCGGCGCGCTCAACTACCTGGCCGACGCCGGCGTGAACTCCATCTACTTCCTGCCCATGAACCTCGGCGGCGACGGCAACGACACCTGGCCCTTCCTGTCGCCCGAAGCGACGGCCTATGCCGTGACGCATTACGACATCGGCAAGCTGGCCCAGTGGCGCGTCGTTTTCGAGCACGCCCAGCGCCGCGGCATCGCCTTGCACGTGGTGTTGAACGAGACCGAGCCGGCCAACCGGCGCTGGTTCGACGGCGGCGAGGCCGTGACCGACATCCTCAGCCCACCGCGCCGCCTCTTTTACCGCGAGTTGGTGGCCCGCTTCGCCGACTTGCCGGCCGTCAAGTGGAACCTGAGCGAGGAGAGCGTCTTCAGCCGCGACGAGGCCATCGCCCTGGCCGGCACTCTTGGCGCGCTCGACTGGGCCGACCATCCCATTGCCGTCCATAACCCGGCCGACTGGTTTGGGCCGCTAGAGGACATCCTCGGCCGCGAGGAGTTCTCCATGACCTCCATCCAGTACCAGATCGACGAAGCCGGGGCGCTCGTGGAAGCGTGGCGCGACAACTCGGCGCGGGCGGGGCGGCCGTGGGTCGTCGAGTTAGACGAGAACCGTCCGGCGCAAGAGGGCCTGACGCCCGACAACGCCGGGGCGCTGCGCAAGACCGTCCTCTACGACGCCCTGTTCAGCGGCGCGGGCGGCGTGGAGTGGTACCTGGGCTATCATCCCTTACCCACCGGCGGCGACCTGAACGTCGAGGACTTCCGCACGCGGGCGGATATGTGGGCCTATGCCCTCTACGCCCGCCGCTTCCTGGAAGACAACGCCCCCTTCTGGCTGATGGCCCCGGCCGACGACCTGCTGAGCAGTGAGGCGGCCGATTATGGCGGCGGCGAGGTGCTGGCCTGGCCGGGCGAGGTCTACGCGGTCTACCTGCCCTCGGCCGCTCTGCCGGCGACCCTGGCCGCGCCCGACGACGGCTATAGCCTGCGCTGGTACAACCCGCGCACGGGCGTGTTCGCCGGCGAGCCGCTGACCGTAACCGCCGCGGGCGGGGCGCTGCCCCTCGGCCTGCCCCCGACCGATCCGGCGGCCGACTGGGTCGCCCTCATCACCGCCGCCGCCTACACCCCACCCCCGCCCCCTGCCTACCCGTAGGGGCGCACCTGCGTGTGCGCCCCCTGGCCCCTGGCCCCTATCCCCTCATCCCCATTGTTATGCCCATTGTAATGTCCCCGCCTTAAGATAAGAGGCAGGTAAGGACAAAGGGGATAGTGGCGGCGCGGCGACGGGGAATCCCGCGCCCCAGGGACACAGCAAGAGATGGCCGACAATCGCATCATCGTCGAGTTGGACGGCGAACGCTACACGCTGATCAGCGGCGCGTGGTACGACGCCCGCACCTATATCAAGCCACCGGAGATCATCAGCCGCCGCCTGGACGAGCGCTTCGGCGTCGCCCGGCCGCCGGAAAAGCCCAGCCGCCCGCCAAGCCGCCCCGCCCCGTCCTCGCGGCCGGCTCGCCCGCCGCTGTAGCCTGGGCTACTGCCCGTTCGTGGCGCATCGGCTATACTGGGGGGCGTGAAGACCATCACCGGCCCCCTGCTTGCCGTGCCCGAGGCCGTTCGCGTGTCGGAGCGCGCCGAGCGCGAACAGCTCCACCAGGACCTGCTCGTCACCTCCTCGACGATCATGGCCCTGCTCAGCCTGCTGTGGGGCCTGATCTATCTCTACATCGGCGCCGTCACCGCCGGGGCCATCCCCATCCTCTACGCGGCGCTGTCTTTCGCCAGCATCGGCTACTACGCCCTGACCGGCCGCTATCACTTCTTCCGCTTCACTCAGCTGCTGGTCACGCTTGTTTTCCCGGCTACGCTGATGCTCGTCCTGGGCGGCTTCATCAACTCCAGCGGCGTCATCCTCTGGTCGCTGACTTCACCCGTCGGGGCGATGCTCTTCGCCGGGCGGCGACAGGCCACGGGCTGGTTCGCCGCGTTCGCCGTCCTTGTGGTTGCCGCCGGGCTGATCGACGGCGGCGTGCTGCCGTCGCCCTTGCCTATGGTCACGCTGCCAACGATGGATCTGACGACGACGTTCTTCATCATGAACCTGATCGGCCCATCGGTCGTTGTCTTCCTGCTGTTGGCCTTCTCCACGCGCCAGCGCGACCGCTCGCGGGAATTGCTCTTGCTGGAGCAAGCCAAGTCAGAGCAATTGCTGCTCAACGTCCTGCCGCAGTCCATCGCCGCGCGACTGAAGACGGGCGAGGCGCGCATCGCCGAGTGCTACGACGACGCCAGCATCCTCTTTGCCGACATCGTCGGCTTCACGCCACTGTCGGCCGAACTGGGCGTCGAAGTCGTCGTCGATCTGCTCAACGACATCCACAGCGCCTTTGATGCCATCGTCGCCCGTCACGGCCTGGAGAAAATCCGCACCATCGGCGACGGTTACATGGTCGTCGCCGGCGTGCCCACGCCGCGACACGACCACGCCCACGCGCTGGTCGATGTCGCCCTGGAGATGATCGCCTTCGTCCGCAATTGGCCCTCGCCCCACGCGCCGCGCATCCGCCACCGCATCGGCATCAACAGCGGCGCGATCATGGCCGGCGTCATCGGCCGGGCCAAGTTCAGCTACGATGTCTGGGGCGACCCGGTCAACGTCGCCAGCCGCATGGAATCGTCCGGCCTGCCCGACTGCATTCAGGTCAGCGAACGCACCTACGCGCTCATCAAGGACGACTTCATCTGCCACCCGCGCGGCGTGGTCGACATCAAGGGCAAGGGTGAGATGCCGACCTGGTTAGTGGAGGGGAGAAGGAAGTAAAGCTATGGAGTTTCAGTTGTTCCCGGCGCTCTTTGTACTGACGCCCATAAGCCTGGGCAT
The DNA here is from genome assembly GCA_019695075.1 of Promineifilum sp. GTDB lineage: Bacteria > Chloroflexota > Anaerolineae > Promineifilales > Promineifilaceae > Promineifilum. Next base: position 3,338 of record JAIBAS010000337.1, read on the forward strand.
CGCCCTCCTGCTGGTGATCTGGCATCGGCGCGGACGCGAGTTCTAGATCAGCGTCTCGCCGCTCAGCCGCGAGTGCTGCACCTTCATGCACTGGTTCATGACCACGTCCAGCCCAGCGGCGTGGGCGACGGCCGCGGCTTCTTCGTTGCTGATACCCAGTTGCATCCACACCGCCTTGGCCCCCGCGGCGATGGCCTGCTCGACAATCGGCCCCACCTCATCGCTGCGGCGGAAGATCTGCACGACATCGATCGGCCCCGGTGCGTCGGCCAGCGAAGCGTAGACCGTCTCCCCCAGCACCGTCCCGCTGAGCGTGGGGTTGATCGGGATGATGTGATAGCCGTTGGCCTGAAGATACGCCGGCACGAAATGGCTCGGCCGGGTCGGGTCATCGGTCAGGCCGACGACGGCGACGTGCTTGGCCGTGCGCAGAATACGTTGGATCACTTCCTGGTCGGAGTAAGACATGGGCGCATTATACCGTAGTTACCGCGGGCGGGGGCAAGTTGGCCGGCGGCGAAGCAATGCGGCCTAACGCCTACAACGCCGCCCGACTGGCCACGTCGGCCGCCCGCGACAGGGACAGCGAGGCATCCTCGTACTTCTGCGCCGCGTGGGCCTGCTCGGAATAGCGGGCGATGAGGCGGATGGCCTTGTTGCGCCGGACGAGGGCCGGGTCGTCGGGCGGCAGATCACCGACGTCCTCGTCGGCCAGGGCGATGATCTCGCCCAGCCCCGTCTCCAGGAAGCGCAGCCGGTCGGCCTGGTAGCCCAGCAGGGTCATGCGCTCGGCCACCTCGCGCTCAATGACCCCCAGCTCGTCCAGCGTTGGCTCGGCCTCGCGGCGGCGGCGGGCCTTGGCCAACTGGCTCTGCGCCCCCTCAAAGTCGAGCGCGCGCTGCTGAATGAAAGTTACGTGCTCCTTCAGGCAGGCCCACGGCTCGGCCAGGCCAATCGCCGTGTCGATCTGCTCCGGCAGCCGCGCGCGCAGTTCGTCTACGCGCCGCCGCCCGGCCTGCACGCGCGTCACCCACGGGGCCAGCTCCGCCTCAAACGCCGCCGCGTCGCGCCGGTAGGCTTCCAGCGCCGTCGGGCTGCG
>JAIBAS010000577.1 GCA_019695075.1 Promineifilum sp.
TGCTGCCCGGCGGCCACACGCTGAGCGGCGCGGCCGACGTCGTCGGCCAGGGCGCGACGCCTGTCACCCCCCCGCGCGCCTACCTATACGAACCGGATGGGGCCGTCGTTCGCGCTCACCTGGTCGGCTTGCTGGCGGCGGAGCTAGGCGCGGCCCTGCTCGACCCCCACATCGCCTATCTGACCACCGACACGCCCCGGCCGACGCCCTTCGCCCGCCTCTTCGCCATCGACGACGCCTTCCCCTTCCAGCTCAAGCGGCTGCGGGCCGAACTGCGGGCGCGGGACATCGGCCGCGTGACCATCAAAAAAAGAGGCTCGCCGCTGGAGCCGGAAGCTCTGCGGCAAGCCCTTCGTCTGCGCGGCCCCAACGAGGCCGTCCTCTTTCTGACCCAGGTGATGGGCCGGCATAGCGTGTTGATCGGCCGCAGCCTGGCCTAGCGCCCGTCGCCGCGCGCCCGCCCGGCCGCCAGACGGCCTACGGCCAGCCCACCTCCAGCGCGTGGCATTGGCCGCGGGCCACCCAACCAGCGTCCACGTCCGGCGCGGGGTTCATCATCTTCAGGCGCACCGGCTCGGCCCCCGGGCCGTGGTAGTAGAGTACTTCGACGTAGACGGCCGGGAAGGTGATGTCGATGTCGTAGAACCAGCCGCTATCCTTCCAGCCGTTGTCCGCCTCCCAGGCCGCCAGGAAGTGACCGCCAACCTCCTGGGCGATGTAGAGGCCGCGCCTGGCTTCCTGACCGCTGACGTCGAAGTTGATGCGCAGGCAGGCCGGCAGCCGCGGCTCCTTGGTCGCCGTCGGCGTCGGCGTCGGCGTGCTGATGTCCGGCTCGGCCGTCGGCAAAGGCGGCGTGGCCGTCGCTGTGGGCATCGGCGTCGTGGTCAGCGTCGGCGTCATCGTCGGCGTGGCCACCAGCGTGCTCGTCAGCGTGGCCGTGGGCGAGATGGTCATCGTCGGCGTCAGCGTCGGCGTCGGCGTCAGCGTCGGCTCCAGCGTCGCCGTCGGCGTCAAGGTCATCGTCGGCGTCAGGGTGACTTTCTTGTCGCAGACGCTCAGGAACATGCCGATGCTGTCATTGGCCTCATAGCTGAGGACGCCATCGCGCGGGACGAAAAAGCGACCGCGGGTGCTCATGCCCTGGCCCATCGTGTAGATCACGCCGCCGTCGAGTAGGAAATAGTTGATGCGCTCATCCTCATCGTCGTCAACCGTGGCAAAGTCGATGACACAGCCCTTTTCGACCGGCCCAACCATTACCGTCGTCTGATAATCGGCCGTCGGCGTCTCGAAATCGCCCAGCACCGACCAGACGCGCTCGCCCTCGCGGGCGGTATACTCCGGGCCGGGCATAGACATGAAATGAAAGGGGTGCTTGGCCTTCACCAGGAAGCTGTAGCCCTCGCCGATGCTATAGGTCCCGCTCTCGCCCAGGAACGCCAGCGCCGGCACGTTGCTGGCCGCCTGCGCCTGACCAACTTGCATCAGCGTCAATACTGCCAGGCCCACCCCCAGGCCTAACATCGCGATCGTCACTACCCGTACTGCGTACTTCTTCATGATACTACCTCTAACTTCACGGCAGTTCCGCTACACAACTCTAAGTGTAAGACGCCGGGCAGGGCTTTATGGATAGTTTCATACACCTAATGTGTAAACTGGTTTACACTGGCGTGAAGGCCAAGCGAAATCGATCGGCGGTTGTAACGCAGACTGTAATGTTAACGGCCTGGGTCATTTGGCCTTGGACGATTGCCTTATGCGCCCGTCAATATCGTCGCGAACGAAATCTGGACAAATCCTTGATATATCAACCGAGATATGCTATGCTTGACGTAAGATTACGGGTATAGGGCAATTGCTATGGCTAGTGACCGGACTCCAACCTACAACTTGAAGGCCGTCGTGCAGGAGACAGGGCTTAAGCCCGATACCCTGCGCGCCTGGGAGCGGCGCTATGGCATCCCTGACCCGGACCGCACCGGCGGCGGCCACCGGCTCTACTCCCAGTACGACATCAACACACTGAAGTGGCTGCTGGCGCGCCAGGAAGAGGGGCTGAGCATCAGCCGCGCCGTGGCTCTGTGGCACTCCCTGCGAGCCGAGGGGCGCGACCCGCTGGTCGTCTACACTCTATCGCCATCGCCCGGCCGCGAGGCGGAGAGCTACACCACTATCGCCTCCGGCAGCGCCATGGTCGATCTACGCCGGGCCTGGATCGATGCCTGCCTAGCCTTCGACGAGCGCCGGGCCGAAGCGACGCTCAATCAGGCCTTCGCCTACTACGCGCCCGAAGATGTTTGCTTCGAGCTACTGCAAAAGGCCCTCGTGGAGGTCGGCGACCGCTGGTATGAGGGCAACGTCACCGTCCAGCAAGAGCACTTCATGTCCGCGCTGGCCATGCGGCGGCTGGACGCACTGCTGGCGGCAACGCCCGCGCCGACGCGCGCCGGCCGCCTGCTCATCGGCTGCCCGCCCGGCGAGGCCCACACCTTCAGCCCGCTGCTGCTGGCCTTCCTGCTGCGGCGGCGCGGCTGGGATGTCCTCTACCTTGGCGCAGACGTGCCCACCCATCGCCTGGCGGCGACCATCGACAGCACCCACCCCGACCTGGTCGTCTTTTCGGCCCAGTTGCTCGATAGCGCCGCAACCCTGCTCGACGTGGCCGAGTATTTGCGCGAGGCCGGCATCGCCCTGGCCTACAGCGGCTACATCTTCGGCCTCGTGCCCGAACTGGCCCAGCGCATCCCCGGCCACTTCCTGGGCTATGACCTGCGCCAGACGCCGGCCATCATCGAGAACCTGCTGGCCAATCGCCCACCGGCGCTCCCCGCCGAGCCGGCAGCGGAAAGCTACCGACGCGCCTGGGCGCACTTCCGCGAGCGGGCGGGGCTGGTCGAAGCCGGTGTCTGGCAGCCGCTCAACGGCCGCGTGGCCCTCAGCGGCACGGCCGAGGCCATCCGCCACCTGACGACTAACATCCTCTCCGCCCTCAAACTGGGCGACCTCGACTACATTGGCCCTAATCTCCAGTGGCTGGAGGGCATGATGATCAACCTCAATCTGCCGGCCGAGACGCTGTGTGACTTCCTGAGGGCCTACCACGCGGCCACGGCGCAGCACCTCGACCCCGCGCTGGGGCAGCCGGTGGTCGCCTGGTTGGCCAAGGTCGTGGCCGAGTGCGGCGACTGGTCGAGCCACTGGGCCGAGGGCCAGACGGACGACCACACTGAGGAGGCGTGATGACCAAACGCACCATCATCACCGGCGGCTCCGGCGTCATCGGCCGCCGCCTCTCGGCCGAGCTGCTGGCCGCCGGGCATGAGGTCATCATTCTCAGCCGCAACCCGTCGGCGCAGAAGACCGTAGCCGGGGCGCAGGCCGTCGCCTGGGACGCGCGCACGGCCGCGGGTTGGGGCCATCTGGCCGACGGCGCGTTCGCCATCGTCAACCTGGCCGGCGAATCGATCAGCGGCAACAGCACGCTGCCGCTGCCGGGAACCTGGTCGGCCGAGCGCAAGAAGCGGATCAAGGAGAGCCGCCGCCAGGCCGGGCAGGCGGTCGTCGCCGCCGTCGCCGCCGCGGCGGTCAAGCCGCAAGTCGTCGTGCAGATGTCGGGCATCGATTACTACCCCAGCGGCGACGAGATGATGACCGAGGAATCGCCGCGCGGCCGGCAGTTCCTGGCCGATGTCGTCGCCGACGACTGGGAGCCGGCCACCGCGCCCGTGGAGGCGCTGGGCGTGCGCCGCGTCGTCACGCGCATGGCCCCGCTGCTGCACCCCGACACCGGCCCACTGCCCGCCTCGCTGTTGCAGTTCCGGCTCTTCGCCGGCGGCCGGCTGGGCAGCGGCCGGCAGTGGTTGTCGTGGATCCACATCGAGGACACCGTGCGCGCCCTGCGCTTTCTGGCCGAGCACGAGGCGGCCGCCGGCGTCTACAACCTGGCCGCGCCCAATCCGGTCACCAACGCCGAGTTCACCCGCGTGCTGGGCCGGGTCATGCATCGCCCGACGCTGCTGCCCGTGCCCGAATTCGCCCTGAAGCTGGCCCTGGGCGAGTTGTCCGCGCTGGTGCTGGATGGGCGGCCGGTCAGCGTCGCCAGGCTCCAGGCGCTGGGCTTCACCTTTCGCTTCCCGACGCTGGAGGCGGCGTTGCGCGACATCCTGCGCAAGTGAGGTGGGTTTAGTGAGCACCACTGCCCTGGTGGGCGATACCGTCCTGTGGTGGCTGCGGCGCGACCTGCGACTGGCCGATAACGACGCCCTGAGGACCGCGCTGGCCGGCGGGCGGCGGGTTGTGCCCGTCTTCGTCCTCGATCCGGCCCTGCTGGACGGCCCGACGAACAGCCCGACGCGCACCGCCTTTCTGCTGGGCGGGCTGCGCGCACTGGACGCCGACTTGCGCACACGCGGCAGCCGGCTGGTAGTGCGGCG
>JAIBAS010000179.1 GCA_019695075.1 Promineifilum sp.
GAGCCGGCCGCCGCGGCGACGACCGCGCCGGAGGCCGAGACCACCGCCGAACCCGTCGTGGCCCAGCCGGTGCCCCTCGAGGCCATCGACTGGGCGCCGCAGGTCGTCACCAGCGACCCCCTGCCCGGCAGCGAAATCGCCGCCAACGCGGCCATCACCGTCCGCTTCGACCAGCCAATGGACCAAGAGTCCGTCGCCGCGGCCTTTGCCATCGAGCCGGCCGTCGAGGGCGAGCTGAGTTGGCCGGAGCCGTCCGTGGCCGTCTTCACGCCCGCCGAAACGCTGGCCGAGGGCCAGACCTATCACGTCCGCGTCGCCGATTCGGCCGCCTCCGTCAACGGCCAGACGCTCCTGGAACCGGTTGACTTCGCCTTGCAGACCACCGGGCCGCTGGCCGTCACCCAGGTCAGCCCGGAGGACGGCGCGACGGCCATCGGCACCGACGCGGCCATCACCGTCGTCTTCAACAAGCCCGTCGTGCCTCTGGTCAGCAGCGGCGAGCAGGCCGGCCTGCCCCAGCCGCTGACGTTCGACCCACCCGTCGCGGGCGCGGGCGAGTGGACTTCCACCAGCATCTACCGCTTCGTGGCCGACCCGGCCCTGGCCGGTTCGACGAGCTACACCGTCAGTGTCGATCCCGCTCTGACCGATCTGACCGGCAGCGTCATCGAGAACCCGCCGACGTGGCAATTCACGACGCTTGGCCCCGAAGTTGTCACCGTTGAGCCGGAGAACAACGCCGAGCGCATCGTGCCGACGACGCCCATCACCGTGACCTTCAACATGCCCATGAACCCGACCGGCGTCGAGGGCGCGCTCAGCCTGAGCGCCGACGACGAGGCCGTGGCCTACACGGCCGCCTGGCAGGCGGGCAACCGTGCCGTCGTGCTGTCGCCCGATGACCTGCTGCCGCTGGCGTCGGACATCACGCTGACCGTCGGCGCGTCTGCGCCCTCGGCCAACGGCGGCGCGACGCTGGAAGGCGACCACGTCAGCACCTTCACGACCGTGCCCCTGCCGGCCGTGGCCTCGACCTTCCCGGCCGACGGCAGCACGGCCGACACCTGGCAACGCGGCTTCAGCGTCGAATTCGCCTCGCCCATGAACGATGATACGGTCGTTGACCAATTTGTCATCGAGCCGGCCCCCGGCGATGTCGATTATTTCGTCAACGAGTGGGAAGGCACCTACTCCGTTTCGCTGGACTTTGAGCTGGCGCCCAACACCACCTACACCGTGACCATCCCGGCCACGGCGGCCGACCCCTATGGCAACACTCTGGGCGAGGACTACGTCTTCACCTTCAACGCCCCGCCCTTGGCCCCGCTGGCGTCGCTCAATCTGCCGCGCGATGTCGCCCAGTTGAGCACCAGCTTCCCCACAACCGTGCAGGTCTTGCACCGCAACGTCACCGAGGTGACAGTGTCACTGTACGAACTGGGCGCCAACACTGATCTGATCTTCAACTCCTACCAGATCAATGAGCATGTGCCGGCGGGCGAGCCGGTCTTCCAGACGACCATCCCGGTGGAGAACGTGCCCGGCGAGTTGGGCGTGATCGATGTGCCCCTGGCCGATGGCGGCGTGCTGCCCACCGGCGTCTACGAGTTGCGCGTCAACGCGCCCGAAGTGGACGCGGATAGCAGCTACTGGCAGGTGCGCAACGTCGTGCTGGTCGTCGCCGACACCAACATCGTCGTCAAGGAGATGTTCGGCGAGGTCAACGTCTGGGTGACCGACCTGGCCAGCGGCCAGCCCGTCGCCGGGCGCGAACTGACGCTCTACAAGCGCAACAGCGAGGCCGCCGGCACGGCCACCAGCGACGCCAACGGCTTCGCGCGCTTTGACTACACGCCTGATGAGCAGTATCTCGAAGGCGTGGTCGTCGCCAGCAACGAGCCGGGCGCGGCCGGGTTCGGTATGGCCTCGACGCTGTGGACGGCCACCGTGCAGCCCTGGCAGATGGGCCTGACAATGGACAGCGGCCCGGAGCAATCACTCTACGCCTACATCTACACCGACCGGCCCATCTTCCGGCCGGGCGACACGGTTTACTACAAGGGTATCGTCCGTGTGCCCAGCTTCGGCCGCTACCTCCTGCCCGACATTGAGGAACTGGAGGTCTCGGTCAACCCCAACTTCTTCTTCGGCGAGGACGTGGACACGTTCAGCGAAACCTTTACGGTCACGGTGGACGAGGACGGCGTCTTCAATGGCGAATTGACGTTGCCGGACGACATGCCGCTGGGCAGCTACTCCTTCAACCTGACCGGCAACTTCTGGCTGTCCAGCCGGCCCTTCACCGTGGCTGAGTACCGCGCGCCGGAGTTCCAGGTCACCGTGACACCGGAGCAGGCCGATGTGCTGCGCGGCCAGGCGACGAACGTCAACGTGGACGTGGCCTACCTCTTTGGCGGTTCGGCCGCCGGCCTGCCGGTCAACTGGAACGTCATCGAGTCCGAATACGTGCCCTCGTTCGAGAGCGCGCCCGCCTACGCCTTCGGCGACACGGGCGACTTCAACTACGAGTTCGATCCCTTCAACTTTGGCGGCAACGAGACCACCGTCGCCAGCGGCGACGGCGAGACCGACGGCGCCGGCCACGTGACCATCCCCCTGCCGGCTGACCTGCTGGCCGAGAGCGACGCCGGCAGCCGCACGGTGCGCGTCGAAGTCACCGTCGGCGGCCTGGGCGAGTTCCCGGTCAGCGGCCGCACAGAGATCGTCTTCCACAGCGCCGACGCCTACGTCGGGCTGCGACCCCAGAACAACATCGTCGATGCCGGCGATGAGGCCGCGGTCGATCTGCTGACCGTCGATTGGGCCGGCGAAGCCCTGGGCAACCAGTCGGTTGAAGTCGTCTTCTACCAGCGCGACTGGGAAAGCGAGCGCGTCGTCGAGTTCGGCCAGCGCGTGACGCAGTGGACGCCGGTTGACACCGAAGTCGGCCGCGAGACCGTGACCACCGACGCCGACGGCCAGGCCACAGTGAGCTTCACGCCCGAATCGGGCGGCACATACCTCGTCGTGGCTACGCTGACCGACGCCGGCGGCCGCGAGCAGATGACCAGCACGGCCATCTGGTCGGTGGACGCCCAGTTCGCCGGCTGGCGCACCGACCCCAACCAGCGCACGATGGACGTGACGACCGACAAGCGCGAGTATCGCCCCGGCGAGACGGCGCAAATTCTCGTCCAGTCGCCGTTCGCCCAGCCCGTGCAGGCGTGGCTGGTGGTCGAGCGCGGCAACATCATCGACCAGCAGGTCATCACCGTCAACGGCAGCCAGATCATCTCGCTGCCCATCACCGAGGAGTACGCGCCCAACGTCCACGTGACCGTTGTGGCCATCAAGCCGGTCGATGTGGCCGACGCCGACTTCCCCTATGCCGACATCCGCGTCGGCTTCGTGGAGATCGTCGTCCCGCCCGACCAGTTTGACCTGACCGTGACGCTGACGCCCGGCGCGGAGGAGTACGCCCCCGGCGATACGGCCACGTTCGACATCGCCGTGACCGACCAGGCCGGCAACGGCGTCCAGTCCGAGGTTTCTGTGGCTCTGGTCGATCTGGCCGTGCTGCTGCTGAAGGAAGACAACGCGCCGCACATCCTCGACGCGTTCTACTTCCGCCAGCCGCTGCGCAGCACGCTTGGCTCCGGTCTGCTCATCACCGGCGAAGGGTTGGAGATCGAGGAACCGCTCATGGCCGGCGGCTTCGGCGGCGGCGGCGGGGCGGATGAGATGGCGGCGTCGTTCCGCATCGAAGGCGAGGACGACGTGCGTCAGGACTTCCGCGACACGGCCTACTGGGAAGCCCGGCTGATGACCGACGCCGATGGCCGCGCCTCGGTCGAGATTCCCCTGCCTGACAACGTCACCACCTGGCGGCTGCACAGCAAGGCGACCACCACCGACACCCGCGTCGGCCAGGCCAGCGTCGATATCCTGGCCCGCCTGCCGCTCATCATCCGCCCGGTCACGCCGCGCTTCTTCACCGTCGGCGACCAGGTGTCGCTGGGCGCGAACGTCAACAACAACACCGACGCCGACATCAAGGCCACGGTGACGCTGGAAGCCACCGGGGTGACGATTGACGGCGAGGCAACGCAGACGGTCACGGTCCCGGCCGGCGGCCGGCAACTGGTGCGCTGGAACGTCACCGTTGATGACGTGGAGACGGCCGACCTGACCTTCCGTGTCGAAGGCGGCGACTTCAGCGACGCCAGCAAGCCCACCGTGGGCGTTGGCCCAGACGCGCTGCTGCCCGTCTACCGCTACGACGGCCGCGACTTCGTGGCCACCGCCGGCGAATTGGACGAGGAAGGCCGCCGCGTTGAGGCCGTCGTCCTGCCGCAGGGCGTGGATCAGCGCCAGGGCGAGGTGCAAGTGCGCCTCCAGCCGTCGCTGGCCGCGGCCATCATCGAATCGTTCGATGTCATCGAGGCCGACAGCGCCGCCTGGTTGGAGTGCGCCGGCACCTATGGCGACCGGCTGCTCTACAACGCTTCGGTTGAGGCGGCCGTTCGCGCCCTGGAACTCGACCGGCCCGATCTGCAAGGCCGGCTGACGGCGCGCGTCAGCGCCGATGTCGCCGCCCTGCAGGCCGCGCAGTTCGAGAATGGCGGCTGGGGCTGGTGCTTCAGCACCGAAGCCGACCCGTGGATCAGCGCCCAGGCTGTGCTGGCCCTCTCGCGCGCGGCCGACCTCGGCTACGACGTGGACGCCGCCGTGCTGGACAAGGGCGTGGCTTACCTGCGCACCCAGCTCCAGCCGGTCGGCAACCTGGGCGACGCCGCCGAGGCCAACCGGCAGGCCTTCTTCCTCTACGTGATGGCCGAAGCCGGCGAGAACGTCGCCGACGACGCCGACACGCTGGTGGACGAACACCGCGGCCTGCTCGACCCGTATGCCAAGGCGCTGCTGATCATGGCCTACGACCTGAGCGGCGCGACCGGCGCGAACCCAACGGCGCTGCTGACCGATCTGAACGACACGGCCATCATGAGCGCCACCGGCGCGCACTGGGAGAGCGCCGAGCAGGACTTCGCCAACCTCGACAGCGACATCCGCGGCACGGCCATGGTCGTCGCCGCGCTGGCGCGCTTGCAGCCGGACAGCCCGCTGCTGCCGCCGGCCGTGCGCTGGCTGATGGTCGCCCGTGACGCCGAGACGTGGGCCACGCTGCACCAGACCGCCTGGAGCGTCAGCGCCCTCAGCGACTGGATGGCCGTCTCCGGCGAACTGGAGCCGGACTACGCCTATGAGCTGCTGGTCAACCTGCAATCGCGGGCGGCGGGCAGCTTCACGGCCAACAACGTGACCGACTCGGAGATCGTCCGCGTGCCGCTCAACGAGTTGGTCAGCGACGAGACGAACTTCTTCGACTTCCAGCGCGGCGCGGGCGACGGTCGCCTGTACTACACGTTGCGCCTTGACAGCGCCATCGCCGTCGACGCCCTCGACCCGATCAGCCGGGGCTTCACCGTCGAGCGCCGCTACTTCGACGCCGCCTGTGACCCGGCGGCCGAGACGTGCGAACCCATCGACAGCATCGGCGCCGGCGGCCAGGTGCGCGTCGAGCTGACCATCGTCGTGCCCAACGACCGCGTCTACGTCCTGGTCGAAGACCCCATCCCCGCGGGCACAGACGCCATCGACCCCAACTTGCTGACCAGCCAGTCGGGGCGCGCCGGTGGCATCGTGCCCGCGGAGGGCGACTTCGCCCGCGGCTTCTGGGGCTGGTGGTACTTCGACCACATCCAGTACCGCGATGAGAAGGTCGTCTTCCTGAGCCAGTTCCTGCCCGCGGGGACGTACCAGTACACCTACTACTTGCAGCCGAACATACCGGGCGTCTATCAGGCGATGCCGGCCACGGCGCGCGAGCAGTTCTTCCCGGAGGTCTTCGGCCGCTCCGAAGGCGCTCTCTTCACCATCACCGAGTAGGCGCGCCGGCGCGGGCCTTGCCGCCCGCGCCCACCGCTATGCCAAAGGGGGCGAGACGGCCGAGCGGCTGTCTCGCCCCTTTTCTTAATCGCCGGCCGCAAACGTGCATGAGAAGTGCCGCGCCAATCGTTGAACGCCTGGGCCAAATTCTGTTACACTATTGTTGGCATGTCCCGACTGCGCCCCACACTCTATCTGCTGCTCCTGCTGGCCTTCGGTTTACTGCTGGCTGCCTGCGGCGGCGACAACCCGCCCCTGGCGGTGGACGAAGCGGCCAAGATCGTCTGCAGCGACGACTGCGTGGCCCACGGGCAATGCGGCCGCCTGGTCGATGACCGGCGCGTTGTCCTGGCCAACGAGGGCCGGCCGGCCGTCTGGGCGCACAACCGCTTCTTTCTCGACGAGACCCTGGTGACTGTCCGTGAGGTCAGCCAGCGGGAACTGATCGCCGCGCGCGACCAGGTGCCCCTCTCGGCTCTCGAAGCCACGCCGTTTCCTCACGTCTTCTACCGCGTGGAGGGCGAGGGCAAGAACGCCTGGGTGTCGGAGTGGTGTGTGGCGCGGCCCTGATGCCGACGTTTGTTCCGCAAGACCAACCATGACCGGCGAAGATCGCCACGTCCTTGAAGAACTCCTGGCCGCCCAGGCCCGGCGCGAGCCGGTGGCCCTGGCGGTCATCATCCGCGACCAAGGCTCCGTGCCGCGCCACGCGGGCACGAAGATGCTCGTCTATGGCGACGGCCGCACCCTGGGCACCATCGGCGGCGGCGAGATGGAAGCCCGCGTCGTGGCCGCCGCGGCCGAGGCACTGCGCGACGGCCGCACCCGGCTCGTGCCCTACTCCCTCGTCGATCCCCAGCGCGGCGACCCCGGCGTCTGCGGCGGCCAGGTAGAAATCTACGTCGAGCCTTACGTTGCCCTGCCCACCCTCTACGTCCTCGGCTGTGGCCATGTCGGCCGCGCCCTGGTGTCGCTGGGGCACTGGCTGGGCTACCGCGTCGTCGCCTGGGACGACCGCCCGGAGTTAGCCACGGCCGAGAACGTGCCCGACGCCGACGCGCGCCTGAGCGGGCCGCTGGCCGACGCTCTGGCCATCCAGCCCATCGACGCGCGCACCTACGTCGCCGTCGTCACCCGCAACGTCGGCCTCGACCGGGAGCTATTGCCGCAACTGCTGGCTACGCCCGCCGCCTTCATCGGCGTCATGGGCAGCCGCCGCCGTTGGCAGGAGACGCGCCGCCAGCTATTGGCCGACGGGTTGCCCGCCGACAGCCTGACGCGCGTCAACGCGCCCATCGGCCTGGAAATCAATGCCGAATCGCCGGCCGAAATCGCCGTCAGCATCATCGCCCAGATCATCATGGCCCAACGCGGCGGCGACGGCCGGCCTATGGCCATCCCGGCCGCCACGCCGGAAGAGGCCGCCAGTTCCATGTAATAACCGCCTATGTTTACCCACAACGTTCCTCCCATCCTCGATCGCTACGAGATGCCCGCCGATCTGGCCACCGCTCTGGAGCTTTTGGCTCGCCACGGCCGCGCCGCCCGCGTCGTCGCCGGCGGCACGGACCTGCTGCTGGAGATGGAGCGCGGCGCGCGGCCGGGCCTCAAGGTGATCATCGACATCACCCGCATCCCCGACCTCAACACCATCAGCCGCGACGCCGACGGCCTCATCCACATCGGCGCGTTGGTGACGCACAATCAGGTCGTCGCCTCGGCCGACCTCGTCGCCCACGCCCTGCCGTTGGCCCAGGCTTGCTGGGAGATCGCCTCGCCCCAATTGCGCAACCGGGCCACCGTCGCCGGCAACCTCATCACCGCCAGTCCGGCCAACGACACCATCTCCGCCCTGCGCGCCCTCGACGCCCAGGTCATCCTAGCCTCGGCGCGCGGCTGGCGCATGGTACGACTGGCCGACTTCTACACCGGCGTGCGCCGCACGGTCATGGAGCCGGACGAGCTGCTGGTCGAGATCGTCCTCGCGCCGCTGCCGGCGACGGCCCGCGGCATGTTCGTCAAGCTGGGGCTGCGACGGGCGCAGGCCATCTCCGTCGTCCATCTGGCCGTCGTGCTCGACTTCGCCGCCGACAGCCGCAGTGTCAGCGACGCCCGCATCACCCTGGGCAGCGTCGCCCCGACGATCATCAACGCGACCTCAGCGGAGGACTATTTATCCGGCAAGGCTCTGAGCGACGATGAGATCACCGTTGCCGCCGGGCTGGCCGCCGCCGCGGCGACGCCCATCGACGACGTGCGCGGCCCGGCCGCCTACCGCGCCGAGATGGTCGAGGTGATGACCCGCCGGGCGCTGTTGGCCCTGCGCGACGGCCGCGAGCGCGAGAACTGGCCGGCCGATCCGGCCATGCTCTGGGGCAGCACCGGCGGCCTGTTCCCCACCGGCCCTGACTACGCCGCCTCCTTCGGCCCCGACACGCCCATCGAGACGACGGTCAACGGCCGGCCGCTCAGCGCGCCGGGTATCTCCAAGACGCTGCTGCGCTGGCTGCGCGAGGAAGGGCAACTGACGGGCACGAAGGAGGGCTGCGCCGAGGGGGAGTGCGGCGCGTGTACCGTCTATCTGGACGGCATGGCCGTCATGGCCTGCCTTGTGCCCGCCGCCCGCGCCCACCACGCCGAGGTCGTCACCGTCGAAGGGTTGGCCACGCCGGAGGGGCTGCATCCCATCCAGCAAGCCTTTATTCAGACCGGCGCGGTGCAGTGCGGCTACTGCATCCCCGGCTTCCTCATGTCCGGGGCCAAGCTACTCGACGAGAAGCCCGCGCCCGACGCCATCCAGATCGGCCAGGCCTTCGCCGGCAATCTGTGTCGTTGCACCGGGTATTACAAGATCATTGAGGCCGTTCATCAGGCGGCCGGGGAAAGCTATGACCGATGACACTATCCTCCGTGCCCGCGTCACCGAGCGCGTCGATGCTCGCGGTAAAGTAACCGGCGAGGCCCTCTACCCCGGCGACATCACGCCGCCGAACCTGCTCTTCGGCCGCGTCCTCTTCAGCGGCCAGCCCCATGCCCGCATGCTGTCGATGGACATCAGCGCCGCCGAGGCCGCGCCCGGCGTCGTCGCCGTCTTCACGGCCAAGGACGTGCCCGTCAACGGTTACGGCCTGGGCACGCCCGACCAGCCCGTCTTCGTCGGCCTGAACAGCGGCCAGCCCTACGCCGACATCAGCTTGTGGGAGGGCGACCACGTGGCCCTCGTCGTCGCCGAGACGGAGTCCGACGCCGCCCGCGCCGCCGCGCTGATCCGCATCGAGTGGGAGCCGCTGCCCATCGTCACCGACGTGCATGAGGCCATGAAGGATGAGCTTGTGCTGCACCCCTGGCACGGCAGCAACATCCTCAAGCACTACAAGATTCGCAAGGGGGACATGGACGCGGGCTGGGCGGCGGCCGACGTGATCATCGAGGGCAACTACCGCCTGCCCTATCAGGAGCACGCCTTCCTGCAACCCGAGGCCGGCGTCGGCACTATGGACGACCAGGGCCGGGTGACGGTCGAGATCGCCGGCCAGTGGGCGCACGAAGACCAGCTGCAAATCGCCCACTCGCTCAACCTGCCCATTGACCGGGTGCGTGTCAAGTACCCGGCCATCGGCGGGGCCTTTGGCGGGCGGGAGGACATGTCGTTACAGATCGTCCTCGGCCTGGCGGCCATGCGCCTGCACGAGCGGGGCATCGACCGGCCGGTGCGGGTCATCTGGTCGCGCGAGGAGAGCATCATCGGCCACCACAAGCGCCATCCCGCCTGGGTGAAGACGAAGTGGGGGGCGACGAAGGACGGCCGCCTGACGGCCGTGGAAGCCGAACTCATCCTCGACAGCGGCGCTTACACCTACACTAGCCCCAAAGTACTCGGCAACGCCAACCTGATGGTCGCCGGCCCCTACGAGATCCCCAACGCCCACATCGACAGCTACGCCGTGACGACCAACAACGTGCCTGGTGGCGCGTTCCGCGGCTTCGGCGGGCCACAGGGCGCGTTCGCCGCCGAGTGCCAGATGAACAAGCTGGCCGAGGCGTTGGGCATGGACCCGGTCGAACTGCGCCTCAAGAACGTCTTGCGCGAGGGCAGCCTGCTGACCACACAGACGCCTATCCCGCCCGGCGTCAGCATCGCCCAGGTCATCGAGGCCGCGGCGCAGGCGGCCGGCTGGGGCACGAGCCGCGACATGGGTCGGCCGATGGTCGATGTCTACGCGCAGCGGTCGGCCTTCCAGTCGCTGCCCACGCAGCCGGGGGCAATCCGCCGCGGGCGCGGCATCGCTTGCTCCTTCAAGAACGTCGGCTTTTCCTTCGGCGCGCCGGAGAAGTGCGAAGCGATCATCGAACTCCACGGCCACCGGGAGATCGAGCGCGTCGTCCTGCGCCATGCCGGGGCCGAGGTCGGCCAGGGTTCCCATACCGCCTTCAAGCAGATGGCGGCCGCGGCCGTGGGCGTGCCCGTCGAGCTGGTCGAGCTGGATATGTCCGACACGGCCACGAGCGCCGACTCCGGCTCCGTGTCCGCCTCGCGCATGACCTTCATGGCCGGCAACTCCATCCGCAAGGCGGCCGAGGAGGCGCTGGCCAAGTGGACGGACGAAGACCGCCCGGCCATCGCCCACGCCACCTACCGGCCGCCGCCCACCCAGCCCTATGACCCGGAGACCGGCTATTCGATGCCCAACTTCACCTATGGCTACGTGGCCGAAGTGGTTGACTTAGCCGTCGATATCGAGACGGGCTACATCCACGTCGAGCGCGTCGTCTGCGCCGACGACGTGGGCAAGGTCATCAACCGCACCAACGTCGAGGGGCAGATCGAGGGCGCGGTGGTGCAGGCGTTCGGCTATGCGCTGATGGAGAACCTGCAAGTGCGCGACGGCCGGATCATCAATCCGTTCTTCAGCCAGTACCTCATCCCCGGCATCAAGGACATCCCGGAGAAAGTTGACTCGGTGCTCGTCGAAGTACCCGACCCGCTCGGCCCGTGGGGCGCGCGCGGCATGGCCGAGATGCCCTTCATGCCCCTGGCCCCGGCCATCGTCGCCGCCTTCCACGACGCGACGGGGGTGTGGATGGATGAGATACCGTTGTTGCCGTGGCGGGTCATAGAAAAGTTGCCATAAGGAGCAGGAAATGGACAAAAGAAAACTCGGATTCCTCGTCGTTCTCGTCGCTCTGTTTGCCGTGCTTCTGGCCGCCGCGCCCGGCCCGGCGGTCGCGGAAACGCCAGCCGGCCATCTCGACCCCGGCACGCAGTTCTTCACCCCCAGAGCCAGCGCCGGGGCGCGGGCGCACATCAATTGGCTCCACAACAATGGCCAGAGAGCCGACGCCCGACTGCTGCGAGCCATGACCAGCACACCGCAAGCGGTCTGGTTCACGGAGCCTCGCCCGACGCGCGTGCAGGAAGAAGTCAGACGCACCGTCAGGCAGGCCAACGGCCAGGGCAGAGTCCCCATCCTGGTGGCTTATAACATCCCGTTCCGCGACTGCGCCCAGTTCTCGGCCGGCGGGGCCACGACAGTCAGCCAATACAAGGCCTGGATCGACAACTTCGCCGCCGGCATCGGCAACCTGAAGGCGATCGTCATCCTGGAGCCGGATGGGTTGGGCATCATCCCGTGGTACAAGCAGTTCCGCGGCCTGCCCAGCCAGGCGGGTAGCTACGAATGGTGCCAGCCGGCCGACGCCGACGAGGCCACCGCCGCCAATGACCGCTTCGCCATGCTCAACTACGCCGTCGATGCCCTGAAGGCGCGGCCGAACACCTATGTCTACCTCGACGGCACGCACAGCGCCTGGCTGGGCGCGGGCGACACGGCCCATCGCCTGGTTCAAGCCGGCGTCTTGCGCGCCGATGGCTTCTTCCTGAACGTCTCCAATTACGTCCAGACCGAACGCCTGCAAAAGTACGGCGCGTGGGTCAGCAAATGCATCTGGTTCGCCACCGACCCGGCCTCCTGGGGCAACGGGCACTTCGACTGGTGCGCCAGCCAGTACTACCCGGCCGATCCCAACGACTTCTCCACCTGGCATCTGACCGACCAGTGGTACATCGACAACGTGGAGAGCCAGACCTGGGCCTACCCCGGCGAAGAGGGGCTACACGGCTTCGTCATCGACACGAGCCGCAACGGGCAAGGCCCGTGGACGCCGGCAGTCAGCTACCCCGACCCGCAGGTGTGGTGCAACCCGCCCGGGCGCGGCGTGGGGCTGCGGCCGACAGCCGACACCGGCAACCCCATGCTCGACGCTTACCTGTGGATCAAAATTCCCGGCGAGTCTGACGGCGAGTGTACGCGCGGTCTCGGCCCGGGCGGCCAGACCGTCGATCCCGAATGGGGCGTCATCGACCCAGCCGCCGGTCAATGGTTCCGGCCGATGGCCCTGGAACTGGCGCGCAACGCCAACCCGCCGTTGCCCTAAGCGTTGGCCTGAGTGACCTTGCTGAGGCAGGGAGTATGCCAGCAGGTATGCTCCCTGTCTCAGCAGCGACACAGCGTTCGCCGCCTGAGAGCAGGGCAAGACACTGACCTACGACGCGGACATCGCCCGGACTCAGGCCATCCTGTGCGCCCTGAGCCAGGCAGACAGCATCTAGCAGCAGGGTAAGAGCTCACGCAAAGGCGCAAAGGAAGCAAAGGACGCCAAGAAGAAGCTTGGGTATCGGCCGTTTCTTCTTTGCGCCTTTGCCCCTTCGCGCCTTTGCGTGAGCTCTTCTACCTTTACTCGTAGCGCAGTGCGGCGATGTTGCCCGCCAGGTAGTTCGCGCGCTTGGAGCGCTATGCATGTGGCCCTCATCAGTTTGTAATGTGCTCTGTAAGCCAGCAAGCGTAGGGTGAACGTATCGGCATTCCAGTCGCCGCAAAGCAGTTGCTAAATCGGCAAGCCGCGGCTCACGTTGAGGGTCTCTGCGCGAGGTTGAGCAGTCAGTTAGCCATTGCCATCTTTGATCCCAATATTAGCCGCAACTAGCGACAGCGCGTTCCAGCCAATGCTCAAAAGCATGGGCCTTTGGGACTGCTATTGCTTTGTGAGCAGGAATAGCGCCAACCAGAGTCGCCTCTCGACATGCAGCTTCTTCAAAACATCGTATTGGATCACATAAGGAGAAAACTATGATTACCGTAGAAGTCACCAATGCCAATGGCCGCACCTGCGAAGTGCATATTTCCTGGGGCATGACGCACTCCCGTGGACTGACGGATTCAAGAGGGCGTATTAGCTTTGATGTCTCACCCGGAACGGGCACGATCCTCGTCGACGGCCGAGAGGTTCACAAAGGCTATCTTAGCGGGACAATTCGCGTCCAGAAGTAGAGGCCTAAA
The DNA here is from genome assembly GCA_019695075.1 of Promineifilum sp. Taxonomy (GTDB): domain Bacteria; phylum Chloroflexota; class Anaerolineae; order Promineifilales; family Promineifilaceae; genus Promineifilum. Next base: position 13,284 of record JAIBAS010000179.1, read on the forward strand.
AGAGCTAGCTGACAATAGGTTCCATTACGTCGAGAGGTAACTTTGTTGGCGCTTACCGTATCTGTAAATAAGTAGTCGATTAATTCCGCAGTTCTAAGGAGGCACTTATGTCCGCAATCGAATGTCCCCTATGTCACCGCACTGATCAAGTCCAACGAGCGACCGCCATTGTGGCGGGCGAAACACAGGATAGCCAGGGCAGTAGTTCAACAACCGGTCGTTCTCATATAGAGGGCAAATCGGACTACTACGCCGGTACAGGGTCTAATAGGGAGAGGGTGGGTGATGGACGGTTCTCAGCTAGTGGCGTCAACTTCAGCACAACCAGCATCAATGTTACCCAGCAGAGTCGCTTAGCAAAGAAGCTTGTACCTCCTTCCCCACCTATCGAGCCGCCAACTCTAACTTATCCTCTTGATAAAGCATTGATTGCCGTCATAGGTGTTCTCGCCGCAGTTCCGGCGCTTGCCTTTTGGTGGTGGTTAATGGGAAAAATCAACTTCGACGCCGTTTCCTTTGGGGAAAATGTGTGGACATTCATATCCTGCTTCTTCGGCGCTCCTCTATTGGGCATGGGCCTCTGGGCGATCGTGTTCTACGTCTTGGGGGAGGTCTTCGAACACCTAAAATACCCGCCCGAAAAGCGCCAACAACTGGTGCAAGCTCATCAGGCTGAGGTCGCAGAATACGATTATCAGAAGCATCGTTGGGAAATAGCGATGAATCGCTGGAACGCCATGTTCTACTGTCGGCGTTGCGACGTGGTTTATGTGCCAGGCGACACTATTGCACCAGCGTCACCACAAGACATTATTGCTCTTGCTTACGCAGGCGCTGGATAGTTGCCGGCATCCACCTTGGAGGGTCAACTTTCCTCAAACTTGAAGGATAACCTTGCCGATATTCCGATCCGCCAGCACGTAAGCGTGCGCCGCGCTCGCCTCGGCAATGGGAAAAGCACGGTCGATGATCGGCTTCAGCCGCCCATCGGCCAGCTTGGGCCAGACCTCGGCCTCGAACTTGCGGGTGATGGCGATCTTCTCGGCCACGGGCCGGCCGCGCAGCGTTGAGCCGATGATGCGCAGCCGCTTGCCCAGCACCTTGCCGGTGTCTAGTTCCCCCGTCGTCCCGCCCAGATTGGCGATGAGCACCAGACGGCCGAAGCGGCGCAGCGCGGCGACGTTGCGCGCCAGGTAGCCACCGCCGACGGGGTCGAGGATGACGTCGACGCCCGCGCCGCCGGTCGCCGCCAACACCTCGGCCAGGAAATCGGCCTGCTTGTAGTTGATGGCCAGCTCTGCCCCCAATTCGCGGCAGCGGGCCGTCTTCTCGTCGCTGCCGGCCGTGGCCAGGACACGCGCCCCGGCGTCGGCCGCCAGTTGAATGGCCGCCGTGCCCACGCCGCTGGCCCCGGCGTGGACGAGGGCCGTCTCCCCCGCCTTTAGCTGGCCCTCGTCGAAGAGGTTGATGAAGGCCGTATACCACACCTCCGGCACGGCCGCGCCCTGGGCAAATGACCAATCGTCGGGCAGCCGCAGCAGCATCCCCGCCGGCACGCTGGCCAACTCGGCATAGCCGCCGCCGGGCAGCAGGGCGCAGACACGGTCGCCGGGGCGGAACGTCTGCACGGCCGGGCCGACATCGCGGACGACGCCGGCCACCTCTAGCCCCAGGATGTCGCTCGCGCCG
>JAIBAS010000070.1 GCA_019695075.1 Promineifilum sp.
GCGGCGGCGGCGCTACTGGGTGGGATGTTGCTGGCGGGGGGCGCGGCGGCCGTGGGGTTGCTTTCCGGCCGCGTCGGGCGCGGGGCGGCGCTGCCCTATGGCAGCTTCCTGGCCGTGGCCGGTGTCGTCGTCCTGCTGTGGGGTCTGAGGTAGAATCATTCGAATGTCCGCCATCGTTATCCGCGATTTGTCCTCCCAGGAGGAATATGCCGCCGCCGAGAACCTCCAACGTGTGACCTGGGGCATGAGCGATCTCGACATCATCCCCGGCCACGCTCTCCACGCCATGCAGCACAGCGGCGCGGCCCTGCTGGGCGCGTTCGACGGAGAGCAACTCGTCGGCTTCGTCTTCGGCATCCTGGCCACGCACGACATCCCCGGCCGCATCGATCCCGTGGCCGCGGCGCGCCTGAAGATGTACTCCGTCATTGCCGGAGTGCTACCGGCCTACCAGGCCCAGGACGTCGGCTACCGGCTGAAGATGGCCCAGCGCGATTTCTGTCTGCGTATCGGCGTGCGCCTCGTCACCTGGACTTACGACCCGCTGGAGAGCCTCAACGCCCGCTTCAACATCGGCAAGCTGGGCGCGGTCTGCCGCCACTACCTGCGCCACTTCCACGGCGACATGAGCGGGCGCAACGCCGGCCTGCAAACCGACCGCTTCGACGTGGAGTGGTGGGTGACCAGCCATCGGGCCGAGGCGCGGGCCGCGCGCAAGTGGCATCCGCTGCGGCTGGGGGCGCTGCTGGCCGGTGGGGCCTTGCTGGTCAACGAGGCGACCTTCAACGCCGCCGGTCTGCCCGTGCCGCCGCTCAACACTGTCAGCCGGCCGGGCAACCTCATGCTTGTCGAAATCCCGGCCGATTTCCAGGCCGTCAAGGCGGCCGATCTTGACCTGGCCCGCCGGTGGCGCGCCCACACGCGCGCCATCTTCGAGGGCCTGTTCGACGGCGGCTTTCTGGTGACCGACTTCGTGGCCCACGAGGACGAGGCCGGCCGCCAGCGCAGCTATTACCTTCTGACCCACGGGGACGCCCAGTCATGAACATCGAGCGCATCGACCTCTATCACATCACCATGCGGCTTGTCAGCCCCTTCGTTACCAGCTTCGGGCCACAGCAGCAGCGCGACTGCCTGCTGGTGGCCATCCACGCCGACGGCCTGACCGGCTGGGGCGAGTGCGTGGCCACCAACGACCCCGGCTACTCCTACGAGACCGTCGGCACAGCCTGGCACATCCTGAGCGACTTCCTCATCCCGGCGCTGGCCGGCCGCTCGCTGGACGGGCCGGAGGCGCTGGCCCCGGCGTTGGCCTTTGTGCGCGGCCACCCGTTGGCCAAGGCGGCGCTCGACCAGGCCGTCTGGGACCTGGCCGCACAGCGCGAGGGCGTGTCCTTCGCCGCCCTGCTGGCCCGGCCCTACGCTGAGGGGCCGCGGGCGCGCGTCAAGGTCGGCGTCAGCATCGGCATCCAGCCCAGCATCGCGCGCACGGTGGAGGTCATCGGCGAGTACGTCGCCGCCGGCTACGGGCGCATCAAGCTGAAGATCAAGCCCGGCCACGACGTCGCCCTGGCCCGCGCCGCCCGCGCCGCCTTCCCCGATCTGCCGATCATGCTCGACGCCAACTCGGCCTTCCGGCTGGAGGACGCGCCCACGTTCCAGGCGATGGACGACCTGAACCTGCTGATGCTGGAGCAGCCGCTGGGCTACGAGGATATCTACGATCACAGCCGGCTGCGCCCGCTCATTCAGACGCCGCTGTGTCTGGACGAGAGCATCCACTCGGCCGACCACGCCCGCTACGCCCTGGCCATCGGCGCGTGCGACATCATCAATGTCAAGCCGTCGCGCGTGGCCGGCTGGACGGAGGCGCGGCGCATCCACGACCTTTGCCGGGCGGCGAACATGCCCTTGTGGGTCGGCGGGATGCTGGAGACAGGCGTCGGCCGCGCGGCGCAATTGGCCCTGGCGGCGCTGCCCGGCTTCACACTGCCCGGCGACATCTCGGCCACCGACCGCTACTACGAGCGCGACATCACCGCGCCCTTCACGCTGAACCGCGAGGACAGCACGCTCACCGTGCCCGACGGGCCGGGGCTGGGCGTGGCCATCGACTTCGAGCAACTGGCGGCCGTGACCTTGCGCCGCGAAACATTCGCCGGCTAAGGGCCGAGCGCAGGAGAGACAACAACGATGTTTACCGACCAGAATATCGCTTTTATCGGCAGTGGCATCATGGGCGAGGCGATGATCCGCGGCCTGATCGTCCGCAACATCCTGCCCGCGGGGCAGATCTACGCCGCCGACCCCATGCCCGACCGGCTGGCCGACCTACACGAGCGCTACGGCATCTACGTGACCGGCAACAACGCCGAGGCGGCCGAGGCCGCCCAGATCATCGTCCTATCGACCAAGCCGCAGAACCTGGCCGAAGTGATGCCCGGCATCCGCGGCCATCTGCGCCGCCAGGACTTGCTGCTGTCGATTCTGGCCGGCACGCCCATCCGCAAGCTGTCCGATGGTGTCGCCCACGCCGCCGTCGTGCGGGCCATGCCCAACACGCCGGCGCAGATCGGCCAGGGTATGACCGTCTGGACGGCGACGCCGGAAGTGACCGAGATGCAGCGCAACCAGGCCCAGGCCATCCTCGGCGCGCTGGGCATGGAGCTGTTCGTCAACGACGAGGGCTACCTGGACATGGCCACGGCGCTCAGCGGCACCGGCCCGGCCTACATTTTCATGTTCATGGAGGCGCTCATCGACGCCGGCGTACACCTGGGCTTCTCGCGGCGGGTGTCGGAGCAACTCGTTTTCCAGACGATGCGCGGCTCGCTGGAGTACGCCGCCCAGTCGGGCAAGCACGTGGCCGAATTGCGCAACCAGGTCACCTCGCCCGGCGGCACGACGGCGGCGGCGCTCTACCACCTGGAGAAGGGCGGCCTGCGCACCGTCCTCTCGCGCGGCATCTGGGCCGCCTACCAGCGTTCGGTCGAGTTGGGGCAGGGGGAGAAGGTCAAGGGGCCGGCCTGAGCGCCCCCGCCGCCCCATGCATAGCGATTTGACCGACACACCGGTGGTCGTCCTGCAACTCGACGGCCGCTGGCAGCGCTTCAGCGACGCGGCGCGGATCGTCGTCGCCTGGACGGCGGCCGAGGTGGCCCCGGCGCTGCGGGCGGTTGAGGCCGCCGTTGACGGCGAGGGGCTGTTCGCCGCCGGCTATCTGGCCTATGAGGCCGCCGCCGCCTTTGGGTTGAGCGCCCACCCGCCGGCGGCCGATGGGCCGCCGCTACTGTGGTTCGGCCTCTTCCGCCGGCGCGAAGAGGTCGGCCCGCCCGCCCAGTCCCCCGCCCACCGCTTCGGCCCGTGGCAGGCCCCGCTTGACTTTCCCGCCTACGCCGCCGCCCTCGACGCCATCAAGGCGGCCATCGCCCGCGGCGACACCTACCAGGCCAACTACACCTTTCCTCTGCGGGCCGACTTCGACGGCGACCCCTGGGCGCTTTTCGCCGCCCTCAGCGCCGCGCAATGGGCCGACTACGGCGCGTATCTCGACCTGGGCCGCTTCGTCATCTGCTCGGCCTCGCCGGAGCTGTTCTTCCACCTCGATGGTGACCGCATCCTCTCCCGGCCAATGAAGGGCACAGCCCCGCGCGGCCTGACCACGGCCGGCGACCGGGCGCAGATCGACTGGCTGCGCCGCTCGGAGAAGAACCGCGCCGAGAACGTCATGATCGTCGATATGATCCGCAACGATCTCGGCCGCGTCGCCCAGGTCGGCAGCGTGGCCGTGCCCGACCTCTTTGCCGTCGAGCGCTACCCGACGCTGTTGCAGATGACCTCGACCGTCACCGCCCGCACCGACGCCGCCCTGAGCGATATCCTGGCGGCGGCCTTCCCGTGCGCGTCGATCACCGGCGCGCCCAAGAAGCGGACGATGGAACTGCTGCGCGTGCTGGAATCGCAGCCGCGCGGCGTCTACACGGGGGCCATCGGCGCGATCCTACCCGGCCGCCGGGCGCAGTTCAACGTCGCCATCCGCACCGTCGTTCTCGACCGGGCACGGGGCGCGGCTGTCTATGGCGTCGGCAGCGGTATCGTCTGGGATTCCGACGCCGCGGCCGAGTTCGAGGAGTGCCGCCTGAAGACACGGGTGCTGAGCGTGCCCCCGGCGCGCCCTTTCCGGCTGCTGGAGTCGCTGTGCTGGACGCCGGCGGCGGGCTACGCCCTGCGCGAGGCGCATCTGCGTCGCCTGGCCGACTCGGCCGAGTACTTCGGCTATCCGCTGGCCCTGGCCGCCGTCGCCGCGTGGCCGAGTTGGCCGCGCAGGTAGCCGAGTTGCGTCGCCGGTTGGCCGCGAGTGAGTGACGGCCCGGTTCGCTAGACGTCCTCGTTGGGCGGCTGTCGTTGCCGATCGACGCGCGTCACC
>JAIBAS010000353.1 GCA_019695075.1 Promineifilum sp.
GCGACGCACCGGCGCGCCGCGCAGTGCCTGGCACTTTCCGGAGTGCCTGGCACTTTCTTGATCTGACTGCGCCTCCGAGAAGGTGCGACGCACTCAAGAAAGTGCGACGCACCGGCGCGCCGCGCAGTGCCTGGCACTTTCCGGAGTGCCTGGCACTTTCTTGATCTGACTGCGCCTCCGAGAAGGTGCGACGCACTCAAGAAAGTGCGACGCACCGGCGCGCCGCGCAGGTTAGGCCCGCCCTTCGACGATGGCGATCTCCTCGTCGGTCAGGCCGTAGAGCTTGTAGACGATCTGGTCGATGAGCCGGTCGGTGTGGGCGATGCGCTCGACCAGTTCGCGGTAGCGGGGGGCGTAGCGGCCGTAGACCTTCACCAGCCCGCTCAACCCATCCACCGGCCCGGCCAGGGCGCGAACGAAGGCCTTGAAGGCGGCCTCGTCCCAGGCCAGGCTTTCGTCCAGCGCGCGCGTGCTGTGGCTGTCGGCGCGGACGTAGGCGGCCAGGGCCGGGTCGGCGGCCAGGCCGGCCTCCTGTTTGCCCTTGTCGCGCAGCTTGCGGAAGGCCGCCGGGGCGGTCACGCCTTCGAGGTCGATCCAGAAGTCGGCGGTTAGGGATTGCCTCATCTGAACAAAGTCTAGGCGTCGAGTGGCCAAGTGATCCAAAGCTACGCATACATGCTTTGAGTTCACTGGCATTTCTGTACATGCTTCGAAGGTCTCGACGTATAGGCCTGAATCATCCGATAGTTGTACAGACTCCCAGTTAACCGGAATAGGGAATGCGGCTAATCGTTCCGGCTGAACTTCGTAGTATCCATTGGCTTTCGGTGCGAACACTTTCCGGCAATAGTAATACGCTAGCCGAGAGTTGAGTAGGGCCACAACAAACCGCCCCTTTGCAACATCAGCTACAGGGATGACGTATGAAGTATTGGATGCGTACAGGGTGTCCTGTCTCAGAGAGAAAGAGGGCTGAAACGAAACCTTGGTGGAATGAATGCGAGGCGCTTCAAAAACCGGGTAATAATCGACTGAGTCCTGAATTTCAAACCATTTATACTGTCCGGCCTTCCGTCCGAGCCAAGGTTGGGAATTGTCCCAATCATTCGGCTTCGGTTCTAGGCGTTCGCGATACAGTTCAAGGTACTCTGCAATGGCAGGATACTGAGCTAAATCGGTTCCTCGGCGGGTGAATATAAGAAACAGTTGTGGATCATCTTGGTACCACGGGTGCAGATCCTCTCCTCGAACGTACGGTTTAATCAGCAAAGCTGAGCCGGGGTCTTGCTCAATCAATCGCTGCTTGACGTGGCTGTCAATGACAAATGCGTTATTAAGGCCGGTAGTAACGCCGCGGTATACTGAAGTTGCCATTACTACAGAGAGGGGCAGGTAGGCATTGGAACCAGCTAGAAACTCTTGTAGCTTCCCTCCAACAAAGACCCATTGCTCAGTGCCCTTTGGCACAGCGACAGACCAACTTGGACTTTGTGAGATTTCTACAAGTTCAGTCTGTTCAGCGTTTACAAACAGCAGGCTGTCCTCTGCGGTTGGCGCTCTTTTCTCTATAACGAGAATAATGGGGTAAGTCGTAGCATCTTCAAAAACCTGACGCTTGCCAAAATCCACAATCACTGCAAGGCTGCTTGTCTTGGTCAAATAATCCCGCACAGGCGCACCATAACTCAGACGACAGAATTGGCTAGAACAAATTAAGCCTAGCCTGCCTGCCTGCCTGAGCGTAGTGACTCCAAGAGCTAAGAAGTACACGTAGATATCTGCTGCGCCATGATATATTTCGCTAAACCTTGATTCGTAGAACCCTTTGTTGAGTCCACCCAGAACTTCCTGCCTCACATACGGCGGATTCCCAATCACCGCGTCAAACCCGGCTCTCTCCCCTTTCGGCCGCCCGTAGCGGTCGAAGAAGACCTCCGGGAATTCCAGTTCCCAGTGGAAGTAGTCGTTGTCGGTCGCGGCGGGGTGGTTCAGGTAGCGGGCGGCCTGCTCGGCGCTCATCGTCGCTTCGGGCTGGCCCTGTAGCCGCAGGGCCAGGTCGCGGTACTCGGCCGCGCTCATCTCGTTGCCGAACCAGGCGCTCACCCACAGATCGGCCAGCCGCCGCCAGCGGCCAAGGTGGGCCTCGCGGATGGTCTGGTAGACCTGCTCCTTGGCATGGACGGCCTCCAGGTCTTCGGTCAGCATCGTCTCGATGGTCGCTGCCTCGCTGACGGCCTGCCCGGCGTTGGCCGTGAAGGCCGATTCGTTGAAAAGGGGCGCGGCCTCCGGCGGCTGACCGCCGGCGGCTGGCGACCGGCCGCGAATCGCCCCCGGCGGCCGGTCCAAATCCTTCAGCCACGCGCCGATGAGGCTGTCGCCGTGGCGCAAATGGTGGTCAAGGAAGCTCAGCGGCTTCGCCTCGGCCACGGTCACCAGCCACAGGCTCAGCTTGGCCAACTCCACGGCCAGTTCGTTTTTGTCCACGCCATAGATGCAAGCCTCCACGACGCGGCGCCGCCAGTAGGTCAGGTCGCTCTCTTCGGAAGGATAGGGATTAGGGGATAGGGAATAGGGGTTAGGGGTGGCGGCGGTGGTCGTTCCGTCGGCCGTCGGCGGTCGGCCGTCGGCGGTCGTCTTGCCCCCGGCCGTCGTCCACTCGGCCGTCGCCAGGGCGCGGGCGAGATAGTCGGTCGCGTCCACCAGGAAGTGGCCCGACCCCATCGCCGGGTCGAGGATGTTCAGGGCCAGAATCTCGGCCTCGAACCGCCGCGCGGCAACGGCCCGGTGCGGCTCTGGCCCGTGGGTCTTGGCCCCCGGCGCGTCCCCGGCGTGGGCTTCTTCCGCCCGCCGGCGCGCCTCGGCCACCAGCGGCCCCAGCGTCTGCTCGACGATGTACTTGACGATGGCGTCGGGCGTGTAGTAGCTGCCGGTGGCCTTGCGCCCGCCCTTGTCCGTGGCCAGATACAGTTCGCCCGGCGCTTTCGTCTCGATGGTCTTGGCCTTGCCGCGCTCGCGGGCCGGCAGCCACGTCTCCTTGCCGCCGCGCCGCACGGTGACCAGCGCTTCGGCGGCGACGCTGACCTTATATTCCAACAGCCCCTCGTAGATGGAGCCGAGCTGGCGCACGCCCAGCGTGCGATAGTCAACCGGCTCATAGCCGGCGAAATTGCCTTTGTCGTCGGTCTTGCGCCGCCGGGCCAAATAGTCGAGCGCCCGGACGAGGTGGCGGTCGCCGACGAACTTCTGCTCCAGGAAGGCGTGGCGCTGCGGGTCGAACAAGCCGCCGTTATAGCGGGGCACGCCCAGGAAGGCGTTCAGGTCGCTGTCGTCGCCGTTGATGACGGCGAACAACTCGGCCAGGTGGCCCCAATGCCGCCGGGTCATCGTCGGCTGGCTATCGACGGTGTGGTTGTCCACTTGCCGCGCCGCGACCTTGGCCAGTTCGGTCAGGCTGCGCTCGACGTAGGCCGGGTTGCGCATGGGCAGCAGGCCGCGGCTCTCGCCAAAGAAGAGGAACAGCAGCCGGTAGAGTAGCAGCAGGCTGTGGCGATAGACGGCGTCGCGGTCGGCCGGGTCGTTGGCGTCCAGCCCGTTGGCCGCCGGGGCAAAGAAGCCGATGATGAGCTGTTCCAGGGCCTTGTAGGCGTTGTCGCGCAGGTCGCTTTCCAGGGCGACGGCGTAGGTGCGGCTGCCGCGCAGCACGTCGTCGAGGCGGCGCGCGCCGGTCGGGCCGGGGCGGAAAGCGTCCTGGCCGAAGAGGACAGCGAAGTAGTTGACCACGGCCAGGGCTTGCCGCTCGTCGGCCGCGGTCAGGGCGTCGAGCAGATCGACCTCGAAGAAGACGTCGAGCTTGTAGCTGGTATCGCGCTGCACGAGCCGCCAGACGCGGCCGTTGGCGACGATGCCCCAATGGACGCCGGTCGACTTCAGGTAGTAGTCGATCTGGAACATGGGGTTGTTGTTGTCGAAGGTGGGCGCGCCGGCCGTCTTCTTGCTCAGATTGACCGGCCAGGCCTTGACCTCACCGATGGCCAGGGCGTGGCGGGCGTACTCATCGGTGCGCTGGTCGGCCACGGCGGCGCGGCGGGCGTCGTCGTCGGCAAAGAAGACGTAGTCGGGCTTCTTGATGCCCCGGTCGAGGCCGGGCACGGCGGCCTGCGGCTCCCAGACGTGGCCGAGTTGGCCAAGGATGGGCTTGATCCAGCGCTCCTCAAGCTGGGCCTCGCTGTAGGCCGGCAACTGGGCCTGTTCCTGGGCATAGATCACCCGCAGAAAGGTCAACAGGTCGGCCGCGCGCGCCTGGGTCTTCTCCCAGACCGGCTCGCGGCGCAGAATCTCCTCCAGATAGTGATCGGAGAAGAGGCCGTGGTTGCGGTGGCCCTTGCCCAGTCCGAGCGTCAATTGCCGCGCGTCGCTCATGTGTCC
>JAIBAS010000056.1 GCA_019695075.1 Promineifilum sp.
GCCATCATCGCTGAACGAACAGAGAAACGCATCACGATCAACTGGCAGTTCTCGATTGAGGTTTGTCGTCAGAAGCTGAATTCGCGCTATTCAGTTGTTAACGAGGCCAATTCCAAATTCATGGAAGCACAGGTTATTTAAGTTACAGTGCATTAAGTACACCGTTACCGAAGTAATTCAGTCTTTATTGAACTTCGAGTTCAACTCATTAACAACCGAATAACGAGCGTGTAGCTTGAGACGGCGGGCGTCAATGGAGAATTGCCAGTTGATTCTGACACCCTTGAGGCTACGTTCGGCCATCATGGCCAACAACTCGGCTGCCAACTGCTCAATGGTCGGAATACGTCGGTTGAGGCAGAGACGAGATAGGGCGGAAAACTCGATCTCGATCATATTGAGCCAGCTAGCCGATTTGGGCGTGTAGAAGAACTCAAACCGCTGGGCCAGGGCAAAGGCTTCATCGGCTGGTAGGTGTTCGTAGAAGGCGCTGGCGTTGTGGGTGTTGAGGTTGTCCAAAACGAGTCGAATCCGGGTCGCGGCTGAATAGGCGGTGGCGACTGCCTGACAAAACAAGGCAAACCCTCTCTCGGTTCGTCGGGTATGGACCTGCGCGAGCCGCTGGCCAGTCAAGGGTTCGATGGCGGCGAACAGAGAACAGGAACCCAACTGTGTCAGCAACGGGTGTAAAAGTCCGAAAAACAACGGGTTAAAAAGTCCCCCCAGCAGCGCATAGAATGTACCTTCCACATGCAATAGGAGGTGCAGCTATGCTCCGCAAGGAGGACTGGATGGTGATTAAAGCATTGAACAAGCGAGGCGTCTACCAGACCGACATCGCCGCCGAGTTGGGCATCCATCCCAAGACAGTCAGCCGGGCCTTGAAGCGGGACGGGCCGCCGGAGGGCCAACGCCGGCGGCGAGGCAGCAAGCTCGACCCCTACAAGGCGCAGGTCGACCAACTGCTGGCCGAGGGCGTCTGGAACGCCGTGGTCATACTGCGGGAGATTCAGGCCGCCGGCTACGAGGGTGGGAACACCGTCCTGCGCGAGTACATCGCCCCCAAGCGGGCGTTGCGCGCCGGGCGGGCGACGGTGCGCTTCGAGACCGAACCGGGGCGGCAGATGCAGAGCGACTGGGGCGAGGTCGTGACCGAGGTGGCCGGGGAGCAGGTCAAGGCCTTCTTTCTGGCCAACCAGTTGAGTTACTCGCGCCGCTTCCACTTCTGGTGCACCGACAGCCAAGATGCCGAGCACACCTACTAGGGCGTGGTCAACAGCCTCGAGTACTTCGGCGGCGTGCCCCAGGAGGTGCTGGTCGACAACCAGAAGGCGGCGGTCATCGAGCATCGGCCTGGGCAACCGCCGCGCTTCAACGAACGCTTCCTGGACCTGGCCGGTCACTACGGCTTCACCCCGCGCGCCTGCCGGCCGTATCGGGCACGCACCAAGGGCAAGGACGAGCGCATGGTCGGCTACATCAAGCACCACTTCTTCGTCCGCTACCGCGCGTTCGACAGCTGGGCGCATCTCAACCAGTTGGCGGAGGCGTGGCTGGGCGAGGAGGCCGACCAGCGCGTGCAACAGACGGTCAAGGAAGTCGTGGCCGAACGATTCGTGCGCGAACAGCCGGCGCTGGGGCCGCTGCCGGCCCAGCCCTATGAGGTGGCCTACCACCAGACGCGTCAGGCCGGCTGGGACGGCTACATCGACGTCCGCGGCAACCGCTACAGCGTCCCCGGACATCTGGCCGGCCGGGTTGTGGCCGTGCGCATCGGTCTGGACGACAGCCTGCGAGTCTACGACGGCCAGACGCTGGTCGCCACCCATCGCCTTCGTTCCATCCGCGATGGGTGGGGCAGCATCACTGAACATCACAGCCAACTCTGGCGCGATACCCTGTCGCGCGACGCGCCCCAGGTCGATTCGCGCCCCCTGGCGGTCTACGAGGAGGTGGCCTCATGGAGTTGACCACGCTCCTGGAGAAGCTGCGGATGGACCACCTGGATGCTCAGCTGGACGCCGTCTGCCAGCAGGCCGCCGCCGGCGAGGCGGTGGAGGCGGGCTACTCGGTGCTCTTCCTGACTCTGGAGACGCTGATGACCCGTCTGGCGCGCGCCAAACACGAAAACCGCCTGGAGCGCGCCTTGCAGCAACTGGCTTACCCCAAAGTGCTGGTTCTGGACGAGATTGGCTACCTGCCCCTCTCGCGCGAGGAGGCCAGTCTCTTCTTCCGGCTCATCGTTCGTCGCTATGAGCGGGCCAGCATGGTCATCACCAGCAACAAGAGCTTCCTGGACTGGGGCGAGGTGTTCAACGACCATGTCCTGGCCACGGCTATCCTTGACCGGCTGCTCCATCACGCCACGACGCTGAACATCAAGGGCGAGAGCTACCGGCTGAAGGAGAAGCGGCGGGCCGGTCTGCTGGGCCAGGTCAAGCCGGTGGTGGAGGAAGCGAAGGAGGTGGAGTTGGAAGCTTAAGAAAATGCACCGGACATCTTTACCGACAACCAGGGGACATTTTAACCCGATGATTTGCGGACAAAGTTACCCGATGTTGACAACCATCGCCTCAAACACACCGGCCCTCAACCAACGTTGCGTTTGTTGGTAGATGGTCGCCCAGGGCGGCAGGTCATTGGGCATCATGCGCCAGGGAATGCCGCCGCGCACGATATACCGCAGACCGTTGAACACTTCGCGCAGCGGGTACTCCCGTTGCGGGGCATCTTCGGTCATCAGCGTCAGGTAGGGCGCGACAAACGCCCACTCCTCATCACCAACATCGCTGGGGTATGCTTTTCTGTCCATACCCCTCAGTATATTGGTCTACTTGGAAAAGTTCATAACAGGCTCTAGGCGTCCGAACCGTTGCCCATTTGCTTTTCAAATGACTGCCGGATCAAACCTATCACGTACGGCAGTTCGTCTAAGGACGAAAGCCCAACTTCTACATCACCATTGCCCCAGCGGCCAAGCTTACTGACATCCCTGGTTAAGCCACGTGGATCGTTAACTTCAGGGTAGAGCATGTTCAGTGTTAGCCTCAGTCGCTTTGCCTGAGGAACAACATCTACGAAATTCGTCTCGGCCTTGTATGCTACATATAGCTTCAGGAACTCCTCCGTTACATTCGGATCGAGAGCGAGCACTTCCTTTCTAAAAGCCTCAAAGACCTCGCGTATTGGTCCTGAAGTCAGGTTGGGGTGATCGCTAATGGAATAGCCAGTGGCACTCGGTCTTCCACTATAGGCTTGTAGTATATCAGGTGCTATTCTCGGCATTGCCCATACCTTCACTGCTTTGGCAGCCAACCTGGCGGCTCGAGCCATTATGGCATCCTCATTCCATCGCCCAAGCTGCCCAAGCCCCTCATTTAGTCGAAGCGGACTCTCTTTAAACCCGCCCTTCATGTCACGCTTCTTGCTGAACGACTTGTCACTGTACTCTGAGTTGTAGCCTGTCAGGGTAAGGTTTCCAAGGGTATGCAACCAGGTGTTCTGAACACGTTGCCAGTTTGCGCCCAAATCTTTCTTCCAGTCAGAGGGAAGGTTTTCATTTTGGGGAAGGATATGCTCGATGGTGTATTCATCGACAGTTATTGGCTCTTTGCGTTCATGGTTTTCCAGTCGCCGGAGCCAGTAAGTTCGTCGAGGGAAGTTGTAAAGATCGCGAGTTTGTATCTCGCGTTTGAATTCTTCATCATCGGGGAAACGACGATAAGATGGCAAAAGCAACAAATACGCTTCAATGCTCTCAACGTACCTATCCTTCTTGAGCGCTCTCGTGATGGTCGCGAACGTCTTGTTCAAAGAATTGGTCGGAATGGCACAGATAGCACGCCGAAAAACGTAGGCTTCCACTAGCCGTACGATCGCCAGGAAATCAGCTTTGTCAAGCAACTGCGTGGTATAATCATGATATAGCTCTAGCAAAAATGGGTAAGCTACATCGACGCGTAGCTCCCTCAAGTCTTGAAAGGCGCGCTTGAGTTTTGGGTCACTTTCTGCATTCAAGGCCATAGCACAGAAATAGCGAGCATAGTCGCGAATTTCTGATACTAAATCCTCGACACTACTACCTGCCATTTTGGGCGAGCGAGTATAAGACTTGAACGCCTCGTAGACCTCGCGCACATTGGGTATTTCACCGGTCTTGACTGTTAGGAAGTGTCGCATGAACCCATCGAAGTGAGTTCCATAGGCTTCCTGGCCAAAGTCCATCTCCATCGGCCGCCAGAATTTCTCGTAAAGTTGTGTTTGAACTTTTGGCTCCAGACCCATAAGTATAAAGTTTCGAATGAGGTCAGCTTGAGTTAGCTCGCGCCCTGTCGAGTTCATGCTCTCAAAAATGAGTTGAGGGTTATCCTGATCACGATCGAGAGCGATGTCTACGATGACTAACTTAG
>JAIBAS010000631.1 GCA_019695075.1 Promineifilum sp.
CCGGCGGCGGGCGGCGAACGCGCCCGATTCGGCCGTGCGCTCGCGGAAGCGTTCGACGACCGCCCACAGGTTGGCCACGCCCTCGCCCGTCTCGGCCGAGCAGGTGTAGGCCCGCGTGTGCCAGCCGTCGGTCACCGGAGTCAGGTAGTGCAGCGCCCGGTTGTACTCCGCCCGCGCGGCCTCGGCGCGGACGCGGTTGTCGCCGTCGGCCTTGTTGATGGCGATGGCGTCGGCCAGTTCGACGACGCCCTTCTTGATGCCCTGCAGTTCGTCACCGCCACCGGGGATGAGCACCAGCAGGAAGAAATCGACCATTGAGCGGACGGTGACTTCGCTCTGGCCGGTGCCGACCGTCTCGACGAGGATGACGTCGAAGCCGGCCGCCTCGCAGACGAGCATCGTCTCGCGCGTCTTGCGGGCCACGCCGCCCAGCACGCCGCCGGTGGGCGATGGCCGGATGAAGGCCTCGGCGGCGCGGCTCAGCCCCTCCATGCGCGTCTTGTCGCCCAGGATGCTGCCGCGCGTCAGGCTACTGGTCGGGTCGATGGCCAGCACGGCGACGCGGTGGCCGGCGGCGATGAGGGCCAACCCCAGCGCCTCGATGAGCGTGCTCTTGCCCGCGCCGGGCACGCCGGTGATGCCGACGCGCAGCGCGCCGCCGCTGTGGGGCAATAGCCGGCGCAAGACCTCCTGCGCCGTCTCGAAGTGGGCCGGGGCGTTGCTCTCGATCAGGGTGATGGCGCGGGCCAGCACGGCGCGGTCGCCGGCCAGCACGCCGACGGCGTAGTCGTCGATGCTCAGCGGCCGGCGGGCCGGGCCGCGGGCGGCCGGTGGCGTGGCGGCATGTTGGCCGGTGTCCATGCCATCATGCCCGCCGGCCACGCCGGAGACGATGCGCGAGGCAAAGGCGTCGCCGGCATCGTCGGGCGTCCAGTCGGGTTTGCGAGGGGAGGTGGGCATGGGAGTAGGTCAGTAATCAGTAAGTCAGTAATCAGTAGCGCCGTGGTCAGTGGTCTGTCGTCCGTGGTCGGTGGTCCGTGGTCGGTGGTCAGTGGTCTGTCGTCCGTGGTCGCGCCCCTACAGCCCCAGCCCATAGGTATACTCGAAGCTGCCAAATGCCTGGCCCATCGCCGCGGGGGCGAGCGGGCGGCCGGCGATGGAACCGGACAGGCCGTCCATGCGGAACATGAACTCGTTGTAGTTCCAGTGCGTCTCGGCCAGGCCGCCCAGCACCGGCCGGTCGATGTAGAAGCGCGACAGGCCATAGGTCGCGGCGGTGAAGGCAATGCTGTCGCCGGCGGCGTTGGCGGCGCGGACGTCGAATTGCGGGTAGGGGCCGCGGCCGAGGCGGGGCGTGGCGCTGACGCGGTCGAGGCGGATGGGCGCGCCCCCGCCGGCCGGCACCCACGTCGCCGACGGCTTGATCGTCAGCGCCGCCCCCTCCAGCCGCTCGCTGCGGAAGAAGCGGTAGCCCTTGCGGAACAGGTTCAGGCCGACGTAGGGTAGGTAGGCGGTGAAAACGCTGCGGTCGGGGAAGATGGCCCAGATCCACTTCCACGGGAAGACGGGCACGTTCAGGCAGACGCGCTGGAAGAAGCCCGTGCCATGCAGCGTCTCGACGCCGGTGGGCAGTTCGAAACGGCCGCGGAAGTTCAGCCGCCGCCAGCCGATATAGTGCGTGCCGCCGAAGGGCGTGTCGATGTTCATGGACACGGTCGGGGAGTCGTGGGCCGAGTCGAGCGTGCCCCATGTCTCGAACTCGGCCGCGCCGCCGGGGCCGCAGACCGTCGCTGCCAGGCCCACGGGGTGCTCGGCCGAACGGGCGAAGGTGATGCCCTGGCCGGCGTCATTGGCGCAGTGCAGGCGGCCGGCGTTGGCGTCCATCTCCGCCGGGCCGGCCAGGCGCAGGAAGTCGTGGACGGTTTCGCCGTCGCAGTACCAGCCGACGGACATGGCGTCGAAGCGATCGACGCCGGCGACCGGTCGCGCCAGGTTGAGGCCGGGCAGCCAGACGTCGTTGATGCGGATGCGTCGGCCGGCGCGCGCGGCGACGGTGAACATCATCTGGCGCGGGCCATAGCCGTCCGGCCCTTCGGGGCACAACAGGAAGAACCACCACGACGAGGCGTGGCGGTTTTGCTTGGCCGGCATCTGCGACCAGATGAGGTCGATGACGGCTTGATGATCGCTGTCGGTCAGGTGGGTGGTCAGTGTAGCCTCCACGCGGCGGTGTTGTTTGCTGGAGATGATTATAGACGAAAGGGGGGAGAAGGGGACAGTAAGCAGTGGACAGTAAGCAGTGGGCAGTGGACAGTGGGCAGTAGTCTGTCGTCGGCGGTCGGCGGTCGGCCGTCGGTCAGCACTGACCACCGACCACCGACCACTGGCCGCCGCCCACCCGATGCGGCTATACTTGCTGCTCAGCGAGGTAACTATGATCAGCGTCTATCGCGATGCGGAGAACGGGTTGGTGGCGGCCGACGGGTTTCCGCCGGGGGCCTGGGTGCATGCCGAGTCGCCCACGGCCGAGGAATTGGCGCTGTTGCAGCACGAACTGGGCCTGCCGCCGAGCTTCCTGGCCGCGGCCGTGGACCCGCGCGAGGTCGCCCGCACCGATTCGCAACGGGGCATGCACCTGACCATCGTCCGCGTGCCCTACGACTTCGGCCCGCGCGACCGCGTCCCCTTCCGCACCACACCGCTGGGGATGATCGTCGCCCCGGAGCACTTCGTGACCATCTGCCGCCAGCCGATTGACTTCGTCCATGACTTGACCTACACCTACGCCGAGACGCCCCTGCACACCCGCCGCGCCAACCGCATGATCGTCGCCATCCTGGGCATCGTCGGCCAGTGGTTCCTGCGCTACCTGGAGGAGATCGACCGGCTCATGGACGACGTCGAAGACCGGCTGATCAACTCCATCGAGAACGGCGAGATGATGGAACTGCTGCGCTACGAGAAGAGCCTGGTCTACATGAAGACCGGCCTGGAGTGGAACGAGACGATGGTGCGCCACGTGCAGGATCGGCCTTACTTCGAGTGGACGGACGAAGACCTGGAGATACTCAAGGAGGTCGAGATCGAGTACCGGCAGGGCGCACACATGGCCGCGACGATGCAGGCCGTCTCCGGCGAGATGACTGACACCTTCGCCTCGCTCATCTCCAATAACCTCAATGTGGTCATGAAGTTTCTGGCAGCGGTGACGATCATCCTGACCGTGCCCATGCTCTTCACGTCGTTCTATGGCATGAACGTCGCTTTGCCCGGGCGGGACACGCGGCCGGCCTTCATCGTCATGACACTGCTATCCGTTGGCGTGACGATCCTCGTGACCTGGTGGTTCCGGCGGCAGGGCTGGCTGTCGTTCCGCTGGGCCACGGCGCAGCCGGCTGGTTCGCGGAGCGGCAATGCAGATGACACCAGTACTTGAGTTGGCCCGCCCGGACGACGCCGCGGCGCTGGCGGAGGTCTCGCGCCGCGATGTCTTCTTTCAGAAGACGGTGAGCGCCGGCCACTCGGCCTAACGGAGTGGCGCGATTGTGATACAGTACAGTCGGCCGTCCGCAAGTCCGACGGTGAAACACAGAGAGCCACACCATCGAACCCGTCATGCCCCTTTCCCGCCGGCCGCGGCGCGTCCTGTGGCGATTGCTGGCCGCCCTTGCTCCCTTCGCCCTCGTTGGGGCGGTCGTGACGGCCTATTTCTTCAGTGAGCCACCCATGCCCAACAACACGCGCCGGCTGAGCATGGCCGGCGGGCTGCGACTGCTACTGCCCCAGACCGTCAACCACAGCGACAGCGACGGGCCGCTCTACGAGGGCCACTATGCCCCGCCGGACGCGCCCGCGCCCGACGAACTGCTGGTCGTCTCCTACAACCTCCACTTTGGCGACGCCCTCGACGAGGCCCGCCGTGCCTTTGAGACCCGCGATCCGCTGCCCGCGCCCGACTTTCTGCTGCTGCAAGAGGTCGATGCGACCGAGACGGAGGAACTGGCCGCGGCGTTGGGTTATGATTATGTCTACTTCCCTGCCTCTGTCGCCCCCGACGGCCGCGATTTCGGCAACGCCGTCCTCTCCCGCTGGCCCCTCAGCGACGCGCGCAAGCTCATCCTGCCCGGCGTCCACCCGCTGAGTGGCCAGCAGCGCACGGCCACGCGGGCCACGGCGCGTGTCGGCGAGCGCGAGGTGCTGCTCTACTCCACCCACATCGAGATCGCCACCGCGCCGGTGGCTTTGCGCGCCGGGCAGATGGCCGCCGTGGCCGAGGACGTGCCCGCCAATGCCGATGCCGTGGTGATCGGCGGCGACTTCAACGTCGTCACCGGCCGCGGCGCGCGGGCGCTGGCCGAACTCTACGCCGCCCACGCCCTCGACCACGCCAGCCAGGCG
>JAIBAS010000155.1 GCA_019695075.1 Promineifilum sp.
CATCACCGCGGCGTTGCAGGCGGCGGCGACGGCCGTGCTGGGCAGTGTGCGCGCGCCGATGGGTGTGTCCTTCTGGACGGACGCAGCCTCGCTCCACGCCGCCGGCATCCCCACAGCGCTTTTCGGCCCGGCCGGCGCGGGCGCGCACGCCGTCGAGGAGTGGGTCGATCTGGCCAGCGTGCGGGCGTGCGCGGAGGTGTATCTGGCTGTGGCGCGGGCGTTTTGTCAGTAATGGCGGCTGAACCATTGGCCGCCGGTTGGCGGGCGCAGGTATTGGCCGGGTTTCTGGCGCGAGCAAACCTGAGCGCGGCGATGCGACGCTATCGCTCTTGAGAAGTAATACAGGCTGTTAGGCTGTCTTCGCTGGACACAGCCTAACAGGCTGTGCTACAGGCTGTGTGTCGCGCAGTATAATCCCCGTATGAACAACCATGCCAGCGGCACATTTGACGTGAAGCTTAGCCCACAGCCGGCCACCGGCGACTGGGGACTGGGCCGGTTCAGCCTCGATAAGCAGTTCCACGGCGACCTGGCCGCGACCAGCGCCGGCGAAATGCTCAGCGCCATGACCGGGGTAGAGGGTTCGGCCGCTTACGTGGCTGTGGAAAGGGTCAGCGGCACGTTGCACGGCCGGCGCGGCGCATTCACCTTACAACATACGGGCGTTATGGCCCGCGGCGAGCAGCAATTAACCATTGTCGTCGTGCCCGATTCGGGCGCGGACGAATTAGCCGGCCTGACGGGGCGAATGACCATTCGCGTAGATGGCGATGGGCACTTCTACGACTTTGTGTACGAACTAGACGAGAGCAATGGGTAATGATGCCCGCGCCGCGGCGAGCGCCAGAAGCCGCGGGGCGAGCGACAGGCGGTCGAGGTTATTGAGCGGGAGTCTTGAGCGTGTCCGCCAGCGCCAGCGCCCGCTCGGCGGCCGTGCCCACGTAGCCGCCGGCGTCCATCAAGGCGCGGATAGTCTCGGCCGGTAGGTGGGCGGTCAGGCGGCCGTCCGCGGCCAGCAGTTGCGTTAGCGGGTTGGCCTCGTCGTGGCGAATGGCCTCCCAGGCGCGCAGGCTGGCTTCGCGTAGCCATTCGTGGGCTTCTTGCCGGTCGGCCCCGGCGCGCACCGCGGCCATCAGCACCCGCTCCGTGGCCGCGAAAGGCCCATAGCGAGCCACGTTGCGGGCCATCTGCTCGCGGTCGAAGGTCATGCCCTCCACCAGCGCCGCCGCCCGACGCAGCATCTCGTCCACGGCCAGGAAGCTCTCCGGCAAGTACAGGCGGCGGTTGGCGCTGTCGTCGAGGCTGCGCTCCAGCACGGCCTGGGCGGCGTTGTCCCAGGCCACGGCCGTCTGCGCGGCCACAAAGCGGGCCAGCGAGCAGATGTTCTCGGCGTTGATGGGGTTGCGCTTGAAAGGCATGGCCGACGAGCCGATCTGCCGTTGGCCGAATGGCTCCGCCCACTCGCCGAACGGCGGCGACATCAGCACGCGGAAGTCGAGCGCAAACTTGTGTAAAGACGAAGCGATGCCGGCCAGGACGCTCTGCACGCGCAGGTCTTGCTGCCGGGTGTAGGTCTGCCCGGCCACGGGGAAGTAGGGCAGGTCGAGCCGCGTCATGGCCAGCGCCTCCAGTTGGGCAATGGTCATATCGCAGACGTCGAGCACCTCGATGAAGCCCGCCTGCGTGCCCACGGCCCCCTTCAGCCCCTTGCCGCGCAGGCCGGCGATGAGGTCGGCCAGGCGGCGCTCGTCCTCGGCCAGGTCCTGGGCGTACATGGCCAGGCGATAGCCCAACGTCGTCGGTTCGGCCGGCTGGATGTGGGTGTGGGCCATGATGACGACGTCGGCCGTCTCTTCGATGCGCCGGGCAAAGGCCAGCAGCAGCCGCCGCAACTGCTCGGCCAATAGGCGGGCGGCCTCGCGCTGGCGCAGCACGTCAACGTTGTCGGTAATGTCGGCGCTGGTGGCTCCCCAATGGATGATGCCGCCGCCGACGCGGCACTGCTCGGCGAAGGCGCGAATCTCGGCCACCACGTCGTGGCGCGTCTCGCGCTCGATCTGCAGGGCCCGGGGGATATCGACGCTATCGACGTGGGCCTCCAGGTCGGCCAGCTGCTCGGCCGTCACCAACCCGGCGACGTGCTGCGCCGCGGCCAACGCCACCCACACCTGCCGCATCAGCCGCCGCTTGTGCGTCTCCGACCAGAGATAGCGCATCGGCTCGCTGCTGTAGCGCCAGGTGAAGGGGGAGGCGTAGGTTTGGTGATCAGTGGTAGGCATGGATCGGGGCGCTGCTAGAGATACTCAATATGGTCTTGCATGTCTTCGGCAGAGTAAACCGCGTGCATCAGTTCCAGATAGCGTACCCATGCGCCAATGTCATGCGCATCTTGTTGGCCCAGAACAATGCCGGCATGCTGCTGTCCGGCCGCTGCCAGTTCAATGAAGTCCGTGTCAAACGTGCATAAGACCATGCCCATATCGGTGGCATGATGAAGGTGATTGCTGTCCGGCTCCCCCAGGCGTCTCAGGTCCCGTACAGTGACCGCATCTATGCCACGCAGCCGAAGTTGACGGGCAATCTCAACCGGCAGGTTCTCATCCAGATAATAACGAAGCGTGTTGGCTGCCAAGTTTCTCTTGTTTGAACGCTTGCGCGCGGTCTAGCTGGGCGCGTATATCCTCGTCCAGTTGGGGCTTATGCTGGTAATAGTAGGCCAGAGCGGCGTGTACCTGGGCCAGCGACACGTCGAAGTCGGACGCAATGGCACTGGGGTCGCGCCCGTGGAAGATCGACGCCATGACTACATCGATCACGCGCAGAGTCGTGCCGGCAATGCAGGCTTTGCCGCCACGTACGGCCTGGTCTGTCGAAATGAGATCGATGGATACGATAGTGACCATACCCTAATTATAGCCTACCTTGACAAGGGCAATACATGTCAAGGTTATGTCTGCGCTACAGCAATTCGCCGGTAATGGGCCAGACTCTCGGTCGTGTACAGAATCAGCGCCAGCCAGATCAGCCCAAAACCCACAACCCGGCCCGCGCCGAACGGCTCATGGTAGATGAGCACGCCGATGAGAAATTGCAGCGTCGGGGCGATGTATTGCAGCAGCCCCAGCGTGGTCAGGGTGATGCGCCGCGCGCCGGCCGCGAAGAGGATGAGCGGGATGCTCGTCACCGCGCCCGCGCCGATGAGCAGCAGCGTCGTCAGCGCGTCGGTGTGGGCCAGCGCGCCGACGCCGCGCGCTTCTTGCAGCACCAGGAAGCCCAGCGCCGGCAGGAAGAGGATAGCCGTTTCCAGGAATAGCCCCTCGGCCGAGTTCAGCGCCGCCGTCTTGCGGATCAAGCCGTAGAAGCCAAAGGTGAAGGCCAGCGTCAGGGCGATCCACGGGAACGCGCCGTAGCTGAACGTCAGGTAGAGCACGCCGCCCAGGGCGATGGCCAGCGCCGCCCATTGCGCCGGGCGCAGCCGCTCCTTGAGGATAACGTAGCCGAGCATGACGTTGACCAGCGGGTTGATGAAGTAGCCCAGGCTCGTCTCAACGATGAAGCCGGCGTTGACGCCCCAGATGTAGACCAACCAGTTGACCGTCAGCAGCGCGCCGGACAGGGCGAACGTGAGCAGGACGCGTGGCCGGCGCAGCACCCCGCTCAGCCAGCCCCAGTTGTGGCGCGCCGTCAGCACCAGGGCGACGAAGCCCAGCGACCAGACCAGGCGGTGGGCGACGATCTGCACCGAGGGCACGCTGTGGAGCGTCTTCCAGTAGATGGGCAGCAGGCCCCAGAGGATGTAGGCCCCGGCCGCGTAGACAACGCCTTTATTCATACTGGCCTCGCGGCGGCGCTAACGGCGCGCCTGATAGTTGGGCGCTTCTTTGGTGATCAGGACGCCGTGTGGGTGGCTTTCCAGCAGGCCGGCGTTGGTGATGCGCACGAAGCGGGCCTTGTCGCGCAACTCGGCCAGGTCGGCCGCGCCGACGTAGCCCATGCCGGAGCGCACGCCGCCCATCATCTGGTAGATGACGTCGCGCAACTGCCCCTTGTAGGGCACTTGCCCCTCGATGCCTTCGGGCACGAGCTTGTCGCGCACCTGGCCGCCGGCCGGCGCGACGCCACTGCCGTAGCGGTCGGCGCCGAAGCCCTGCATCGCGCCCATGCTGCCCATGCCGCGGTAGACCTTGTAGCGGCGGCCCTCGTAGAGGATGATCTCGCCGGGGCTTTCCTCCAGGCCGGCCAGCAGCGAGCCAAGCATGACCGCGTCGGCCCCGGCGGCCAGCGCCTTGACGATGTCGCCGCTGTACTTGATGCCGCCGTCGGCGATGATCGGCGTATCCAGCGCGCGGGCCACGGCCGCGGCGGCGGCGATGGCCGAAATCTGCGGCACGCCTG
>JAIBAS010000071.1 GCA_019695075.1 Promineifilum sp.
CTGTCTCCTGGCCCTCAAGTATGATATGCTTCACTGGTCACCTCTTCTGGTTTCTGGTCTGTGATAATTCCATCTTACCAGAATGAGGTGACTTTTCTTACTCTACCTCGACTACTGAAAAGCCCTGAATCATCGGTCGAGTCGCCGAGTCGAGTTCAGTTTTCCTTAAGCACGACAGTTCTCAACAAGCCGTCCAACCTATCCTTAACTGAAGTTCACGCGGGTCTTAACACGCCGTTACTCTACGGTTAAACGCGCGCGTAGATTTACCGCAACTCTTCTGCTATCACTGCCCTCAATCCAACTCAGGAGATACGGAGACACAGATGAGCGAACTGACCTTGCCGGAAGAAAGGGTTCTGGGTGCAATTGAGCATCTGAACAGAGAGCATCAGCAAACCCTGCTGACTTTTGCGCGTGTACTCGCCGATGCCGCATGGGCGCAGTCGGCCACGCTGACGGCCCTTGACGCACGTGGCCTTGACCTGCTGGTGACGGATGGCAACGGCCGCCAGGAAACCCGCCGCCTGGAATTTCAACAACCCATTCAGGACGTTGAGCAGTTGCGTCAGGCGTTGATGCAATTGGCCGACCGGGCCGATCCGCCCGACAGCCTCCAGCGGGTGGCTACGGCGCGCGTCGCGACCCCCAAAGCGGTGCGCTATCTCAAAGCCTTGTGCAATCACTTCGATCGCAAGGCCGCCGCCACGTATGATGACGTCAGCGGCCGTATCCAGTTCTCCTTTGGCGATTGCGAACTCCGCGCCGACGCCGATGCTTTGTTGATCACCGTCAGGGCCGAAAGCGACACCATGTTTAGGCGTGTCAAAGATGTCGTTGCCGACCATCTGGTGCGCTTTGGCAATAAAGAAGAGTTGGTCGTCAACTGGGTTGAAGCGGAAGCGTAGCCAGACAGAATCTCGCCCATGCAAGCGCCGGCCGTTTCCCGCAACAGAACCCGCCTCATTGGCCCCTCAGCCTTACTGCCTGTGGGGCTGCTGGTGGCGGCTGTCCTGCTCGTTGCCGGCCTGGCCGCCAGCATGGCCGTCGGCGCGGCAAACATTCACATCAGCACCGTTGTTGAGGCCATCTTCCGCTACGACGCCAGCCTGTTTGACCACCTGATTATTCGCACCGTGCGCCTGCCGCGCGTCATCGCGGGCGCGATGATCGGCGCGGGGCTGGCTGTGGCCGGGGCCATCATGCAGGGCCTGACGGCCAACCCGTTGGCGTCCCCCGGCGTGTTGGGCATTAATGCCGGCGCCGCTTTCGCGGTTGTTCTCGGCGTCTACCTGCTCGGTGGGCTGCCCCTGCTGGGGTATGGCATTCTGGCGATCAGTGGGGCGGGGGCCGCGGCGGTCATCGTCTACGCGCTTGGCTCGGTGGGGCGCGGCGGGGCAACGCCGGTGAAACTGACTCTGGCCGGCGTCATCTTTGCCATGTTTACCAGCGCCTTCACGACGGCCATTCTCGTGCTCGATAGCAACACGTTTGACCAGATTCGCTTCTGGACCGTTGGCTCGCTGGCGGGGCGCGGCTGGGACATCGTCCTGTGGATGGGGCCGATCGTTGCCGTGGGCCTGCTGGGGGCGATGCTGCTCAGCCGGCAGATCACAACGATCAGCCTGGGGCAGGACATTGCCAAAGGTCTGGGGCAGAACACGGCGCTCGTGAGAGCGCTCGCGGCGGTCATGGTGATTCTATTAGCCGGCGGCTCCGTGGCCATCGCCGGGCCGGTCGGCTTTGTGGGGCTGGTCATTCCCCACGTGGTACGGGTAGTCTGCGGCATGGACTATCGCTGGATACTGCCCTACGCCGCTGTGGCCGGGGCCATGCTGGTGACGCTGGCCGACACCCTGGGCCGGGTTGTCCAACGGCCGCAGGAGATTCCCGTCGGCGTGATGCTGGCCTTTGTCGGCGCGCCCTTCTTTATCTACCTGGCGCGTTGGAGGGTGCGCTGATGTCGATCCCGGAATCGGTCAAGGAATTCCCCCGGCCGGGCTGGGTGGTTCTGCGCGCCCGCCGGTTGACCCTCTCCGTCAGGCTGGATCGACGTGTGCCGGCCGTTGTGTTGACGTTGGCGCTTGTGCTGCTGGCGGCGCTGGTTCTTAGCGTCAGCTACGGCGAGTACAAGATTGCTCCGTTGGACGTGCTGCGCGCCGTCGCCGGCATGGAGACCAGCGACCCCAATCATCTGCTGGTGGTGCGTGGCTTCCGCTTGCCGCGCATTTTGCTGGCACTGATGATTGGCGCGGCATTGGCGGCGTCCGGGGCGATCATTCAGGGGATCACGCGCAACGACTTGGCTGATCCTGGCCTGCTGGGAATTAACAGCGGCGCTGGGGTGCTGGTCGTCGGTTATCTCACCTTCGCCGCTCGGCCCAATCCGGCCTTATTCCCCTGGCTGGCGTTGGTGGGCGCTTTGGCGGCGGCGGGCGTCATCTACGCCCTGGCCTGGAAACGGGGCAGTTCCTCGCTACGCCTGATCCTGATTGGCGTAGGGTTGGCCTCGTTGGGCGGCGCGCTCATCAGCTACTTTCTCACCAAATTGACCCTGTTCAATGCCCAGCAAGCCTATGTCTGGCTGACAGGCAGTGTCTATGGCAGCACCTGGTCGGAAGTACGGCTGATGCTGCTATGGCTGGGGGTGTTGTTGCCCCTGACTTTCCTGCTGGCCCGGCAACTGAATGTCCTCAATCTGGGCGACGATCTGGCAACGAGCCTGGGCACACGGCTGGAACTCCATCGCCTGGTTCTCATTGGCCTCAGCGCCGGCCTGGCGGCGATTACGGTGACGGTCGCCGGCGCGATTGGCTTTGCCGGCTTTGTCTCGCCGCACATTGCCCGCCGCCTGGTGGGGCCATCCCATGAAGGGTTGTTGCTATGCACGGTGCTGGTCGGTGGGTTGTTGCTTGTCGTTGCCGACCTGGCTTCGCGCTGGGTCATTGCGCCCAATGAACTGCCGATTGGGGTGACGACGGCCATCATCGGCGCGCCCTACTTCGCCTATCTGCTCTACAAACGGGGGCGCTAAGCCGATGGAAGGAATACGGACAAGCGACCTGTCCCTGGCTTATGACCGGGAGATGATCATTAAGCAACTTGGCCTGTCCATTGTTTCGGGCGAGATCACAACGCTGGTCGGGCCGAATGGCTGCGGCAAATCGACCTTGCTGCGGGGATTGGCCCGGCTGCTCAAACCGCAAACAGGTGAAGTGCTCCTGGATGGTAAAGCCATCCACACGATGCCGACCAAACAGTTGGCCAGGCAGCTGGGCATCTTGCCCCAAGGCCCAACCGCGCCGGAAGGGTTGACGGTCTATGAATTGGTGGCCCAGGGGCGCTATCCGCACCAGGGCTTCTTCCAGCAGTGGTCTGATGAGGATGCCGAGGCGACCCGCGAGGCGATTGCCGTGACGAATATGGTGGCGTTCGCGGATCGGCCATTGGACACCCTTTCCGGCGGGCAGCGGCAGCGGGCCTGGATCGCCATGGCGCTGGCGCAGGACACGCCCATCCTGCTGTTGGACGAGCCAACCACCTTTTTGGACATCGGCTATCAGCTTGAGGTGATGGAACTGATCGAACGGCTGAACCGCGAGCGACAGATGACGATTCTGCTGGTGCTGCACGATCTGAATCAGGCGGCGCGCTACAGCGACCGTATGATTGTCCTGAGCGATGGCCAGGTTGTGGCTGATGGTTCGCCGCACGCGGTACTGACCCAAGCGCTGCTGGCCGAGGTGTTCAAAGTGCGGGCCAATATCGTCGCTGACCCGGACAGTGGTTCGCCCGTCTGTCTGCCCTATCGCGCCGTAGGGGCCGAACTCATCGCCACGCCGCGCCCGCGCCGCGAACTTTAGCAATTGGAGTAGGCAAATGAAGAAATCACTGTCGTTCATCGCCATCGTTCTATGTCTCTTATGTGCCGGTCTTGTGGGTTGTGGACAAGCGCCGGAGGCCACGCCCGTCCGGGTGGTCAGCGAAACAGAAAGCACCCGCACGATCGAGCATACCTTTGGCACGACCGAAATCCCGAAGACGCCCCAGCGCGTCATTGCCCTGGGCGAGGAAGGGCTGTTGGCCGACTTGCTGGATATTGGCATCCAGCCGGTGGCTTCCATCGTGAACATTCCCGAAGACGTGCCCATGATTGCGCCGGAGGAAGTGGCCGGCACCGAGCTGCTGCGTTCCTCCGGCGACATTTCTTTCGAGACGCTGGTGGCCTTCGATCCCGACCTGATCGTCGGTACGGTCTTTTTCGTCGATTCGGCCGGTTATGAGCAATTGGCGGAAATCGCGCCGGTCGTCGCCGTGGGTGGCGATGATCCGCTGGCAAGCTACATCGAAACGCTGACGGTGTTTGGCCTGCGCGAACAGGCGGAGACGGACGTGGCCGCTTTCCGGGAGCGGGTCTCGGCTGAGGCGACGCGGATCGGGGCGGCGGCGATGGAAGTGTCCGTTGCCGCCATCTACCCTGGCCCCAGTGTCGCCCTGTTCGTTGATGGGCCGCAGCCCGTCCCGTTGCTGCTGCGCGAGTTGGGGGTGACGCTGCTGCCAACGGGCGCGGCGCGCGAGGAGTTGGACGTGCGCAACGGCCGCGCTTTCATCAGTGACGAGCGGCTGGACCTGATAAGTGGTGAACGCCTGATCTTGACGCAATCGGCCAGCGTGGAGGGCGAGATGGAAGCGGTGGCGGAGATGGCGGCCAATCCGCTGTGGGCGCAGTTACCGGCGGTGCAGGCGGGTAACGTCGTCACCCTGAACCGCATTGGCTATCCCGGTTTTCGAGGACAACAGGCCTTGCTGGGCGATCTGGTAGAGGCCTTGGAGTAACTTTATCGGTCTGTCTAGTCTTAGCAAAAGGAGAGAACCCATGTTGAACATTGTCGATCGGTATGTAAAGAAGCAGAGTGCGGGCGGCCACCCACACCCTGCTCAGGCGGAAAACGCGCATCATCGGATTGCGACCCAAAATGCCATTTCCCGACGTTATTGTACCTTACTCATCGCCTTTGTCTTCCTTCTGGCGGCCGCCGCTTGCGCGCCGGCGGGCGGGGAAGCAGCCGTTGTTCCCGACAGCCAGGTGGAACCCACGGTCGAACCGGTCGCGGAACCAACTGAAGAAGCACAGGCCGAGGAGCCGGCCGAGGCGACCGGCGAGCCCCGCACCATCACCGACGCCATGGGGCGGGAAGTCACTTTCCCCGCTGCCCCGCAACGTGTCGTTGTCTTGTCTGAGATCGACCTCGACAGCCTGCTGGCGCTGGGCATTGTCCCCGTTGGCGCGCCCAATGGGCGCGGGCAGACGACACTGCCCAGCTACATGCTGCCGTTGATCGAGGGCAAGACGACCGCCATCGGCCCGCTGGGTGAGCCAAACCTGGAAACGATTGTGGCCCTTGACCCCGATCTCATCGTCTACTCTGACCCCTATGGCGACCTGGCGGAGAGGATTCCGGAGTTAGAGCAAATCGCGCCCGTGGTTGTGCCCTATGTGGACACGGGCGACTGGCATTGGAAGTCCGTTTTCCAGGCGGTGGCCGATGTGATGGACAAGGGGGTCGAAGCCGAAGCGTGGCTGCAAGTCTATGATGAACAGACCGCCGCCCTGGGGGCGCAGCTCTCCGATGACCTGCGCGAGGTCAGCATTGTGCGCTGGATGGGCGACGGGCCGCGCATTCTGCTATCGAACGCCTTTTCCAGCGACGTGTTGTCTGACGTTGGCTTTGTGCGGCCGGAGTACCAGCTCGAGCTGGCCGGCAGCCACCCCGTCCACACCGACGTGATCAGCATGGAACAGGTCAACCTGGTGGATGCCGACATCATCTTCGCCGGCGGCCTGAACCCGGAGGGGGACGTGGCCATGCAAGAAGCACTGGCCAACCCCATTGTCCAGACGCTCTCGGCGATCCAGGCCAACCGGCTCTTCACAGTCGATGGCCTGGCGTGGAGCAGCACCGGCGGGCCGACGGCGGCCACCCAGGTGCTGCGCGATGTCGAAGACGCGCTCAATCAGGTTGCCGAAACGAGCGAGTAGCCCATTCGCGGTTGCTTCGTGAAGCCGGCCAGCCGGAGGCAGACATCCGCCGCAGTGCGGTGGGTGTCCTCCGGCCGGCCGCGTTGCCCATATGCGCCGGAGGTGGTGGGCGTCAATCATCTGGCAAATGCAGGCCAGCGCCCTGGAGCTTATGAGTCCCCCGCTCTAACTCAGGATAGTAGGCCCGGTTCGCTTGCCTTCAGAACACTTTCCTTCGCGGCCAGAATCAGTTTTTCGACTGCTCTGGAATTGGCGATCATCTCGAACGCATAGATGCGCTCGCCTGGCTTGGTCCGCCAGGGCCAGTCGTCTTCCGGCGACGCACTGGGCTGTCGCCGCCGCCAGTGCGGGCGACTCACGAAAGTAATCGTGCCGGTGCCGTCGAAGCGCCGGCTCAACTTGATGCTGTCCAATTCATTCAGGCCCAGCTGCTCTGCGTAAGTCAACTCACGGCCGGTTACGAACAGTACGCGGGCATCTGTCACGGCATACCAGAGCGCGCCGCGGCGGCGGATATCCTCAACAAAGCCGTAAATCCATCTCGCCAGACCGACGACACCGGCCAGCAGGAGCGCGGCCACCCAAACCGGGGTGGCCCGGTCATTGGCCGCCAGAACCTCGCTGGCCAATCTGAGCATACTCGGCCCGACGAATAGAATACCGATCACCGACGCGCCTATATCCCTGGCCCGTAGCGCGAACCCCTGTTTCGGCCGCCCGGCCCAAAGGAGAAGCTCGCCGTCGCGGAGGTGCGGCTTGACAGCGGCATAGGTGGCGTTATCGGCAATTGTGTTCACGGCCTTTTGGAACTCTGCTGACGGCAAGGTTGAAACAACGCGATTGAGCGAAATGATAGCCCACCGGGCGTCGGCGTTCAATGGTCATTGTAGACCTGGCCAGGGCAATCGCCTATTCTCGTACCGCCCGCAGAGTCCGCATCCTCAGATGCGGGCAGGCGCGCGTAGAGTACGCGCATCTGAGGATGCGCACTCTGCAACCTGGACGACATCGGCGCTGACGGCACGGCTGAGCTACGTAGAGTACGCGCATCTGAGGATGCGCACTCTGCAACCTGGACGACATCGGCGCTGACGGCACGGCTGAGCTACGTAGAGTACGCGCATCTGAGGATGCGCACTCTGCAACTGGGGCGCGCCACGGCCCGTGGCGGCATAGGAGCATGCGATAGCCCCGTAGAACGGGTATAACTGGCATAATCTGTAGCGGCTACACCCTTTTAGGGCAAAATAGGTAATCATGATCATCCTTGAAACCGACCGCCTTCTCCTCCGTCACCCCATCCTCGACGACCTCGACGACTTCTACGCCCTCTACCGCGACCCGGAGATGCGCCGCTACTTCCCGCAGGAGGGCGCGTCGCCCGACCGAACTCTGACCCGCGAGGAGACGCGCGAGGAGGTGGAGTGGTTCCTGAACGGCCACCCGCGGCGGCCGGAACTGGGCCTGTGGGCAACGGTGCTGAAGGAGAACGGCGCGTTCATCGGCCGCTGCGGCCTGTTGCCGTGGACGCTCGACGGCCAGGACGAGGTCGAAGTGGCCTACATGATCGACAAAGCTTATTGGGGCCGCGGCCTGGGCAGCGAGGCGGCCCGCGCCATCCGCGACTACGCCTTCACGCATCTGGGTCTGACCCGCCTGGTCAGCTTCATCGACCCGGCCAACGCGGCGTCGGCCGGCGTGGCCAGGTCGATAGGCATGACCCTGGAGCGCGAGGCCGTCGACGAGCATGGGCCGTTTCTGGTCTACTCCCTGACGCGGCCGGCGGCCCAAGAGGCAAGATGAGGCGTGTGTACGTGGTGATGGGCGTGGCCGGCAGCGGCAAGACCACCGTCGGCCAGGCGCTGGCGCGGCGGCTGGGCGCGCCCTTCTACGACGGCGACGATTTCCACCCGCCGGAGAACGTGGCCAAAATGGCCATCGGCATCCCGCTGACCGACGCCGACCGCTACCCGTGGCTGGAGAGTCTGCACGACCTGATCGCCGGCCATTGGCAACGCGGTCAGGCGGCGGTGATCGCCTGCTCGGCCCTTAAGAAGAAGTATCGCGACCAACTCCGGGCGGGCAACGACGGCGTGACGATCATCTACCTGGAGGGGCCGCCGGCCCTCCTGGCCCAACGCCTGGAAGGCCGGCCGAGCCACTACATGAAGGCCGGCATGCTGGCCAGCCAGCTAGAGGCGCTGGAGCCGCCCTCACCCCATAATACGCTGATCATCTACGCCGGCGCCGGCGTAGACGAGATTATTCGTATCATCCTGGCGAACATCGCTGCCGAAGACGCCGCAAGGCAACGAGGAAACGCAACCATGACCAATCCGCTTCAGAGACTATCCGACTACGGCCAGAGCTTCTGGTACGACAACATCCGCCGCGCCTATTTGCAGGACGGCACACTGGCCAGCCTCATCGCCAACGACGGCCTGCGCGGCCTGACATCGAACCCGACCATCTTCGAGAAGGCCATCACCGGCAGCAGCGACTACGACGCCGCCATCGCCACGCTGCTGGGCCGACCGACGGCCGAGGTCTACGACGCGCTGTCAATCGCCGACATCCGCGCCGCCTGCGACCTCTTCCTGCCGCTCTATCGCCAGTCCAACCGCGGCGACGGCTACGTCAGCCTGGAGGTCTCGCCGCGCCTGGCGCGCGACACCGCCGGCACAGTGGCCGACGCCCGCCGGCTGTATGCCGCCGTTGACCGGCCCAACCTGATGATCAAAGTGCCGTCCACCGACGAGGGCGTCCCCGCCATCCGCACCCTCATCGGCGAGGGGATCAACGTCAACGTGACCCTGATGTTCAACATGCGCCACTACGAGGCCGTGGCCGCGGCCGCCATTGCCGGGCTGAACGACCTCGTCGCTGCCGGCGGCGACCCGGCCGGCGTGGCCTCGGTGGCGTCGTTTTTCGTCAGCCGGGTGGACACGGCCGTGGATGCCCTGCTGGAGCGGAACGGCGGCCCGAAGGGGCTGCTAGGCCGGGCCGCGGTGGCCAACTCGAAGGTTGTCTATCAGCGCTACAAGGAGATTTTCCACGGCCAGCCGTTTGCCGCGCTGTGGGCCAGAGGCGCGCGGCCGCAACGCTTGCTGTGGGCCTCAACGGGCACGAAGAACCCGGCTTATTCCGACACGCTCTACATCGACGAACTCATCGGCCCGGAGACGGTCTCGACCATGCCGCCGCAGACGGTTGACGCCTTCCGCGACCACGGCAAGCTGGCCAACATGCTGGAAGCGAATGTGGACGAGGCCAGGGAACTGCTGGCCCAACTGGCCGCGCAGGGCATCGACCTGGACGCCGTGACCGAGCAGCTTCAGGTCGATGGCGTCGTCGCCTTCAGCAAGTCGTTTGACGCCCTGCTGGCGGCCATCGCCCAGAAGGACAGTGAGTTAGCCCACGCGTAGGTGGGGTCACGTCCAGGTGGCCATTCAACCAGGAGGGGCAGCATGAAACAGTGGGAATACGCCATCGCCGTCGAAGAGGCGGCCAACTGGTGGACATTGTGGTTTCAGGACGAGAGCGATGTGCCGGAGCCGGAGGCCCGCCGCGATAACTTTCGTAGCGACACAGCCATGCTCGGCTATATGTCGCGCGAGGGTTGGGAACTGGCGACCGACATCCGCCTGCACGATGGGCTGCCGCGCCTGATCTTCAAGCGTCGCCTGTAGTCAGGATTATGACATAGATCACGCCAAATAGGTGCAGATTGTCCTGCGGCCTATCGTTGGAGTATGATATGGTTGCTTCGTTGGATCGGCACATCCTGCCAACACCCGCCGCGGCCCGCTGTTCCCGCCGCGACGCTCGCACCCTACGTTCTGAATAACTAATAGGAGATTCCACATGAAGGCTCATTCTGTTGAAGAATTGATCCAGTCCCTTGGTGGCGCTATCACTGTTGATGGCGACATCGTGACCGTCCGCAGCGAGGCCGCGCTACGCGACAAAATGGACGACCTGATCCAGACGGCTGTCTTTGGCGAGGGCATCACCCGCGACATGGCCCGCTGGATCATCTGGGAAGCGGCCCAGGGGTTGGGCATTTACCCGGCGTCCATCCACCAGCTGTACATGGCCATCGGCCGCGGCGACGTGCCGACGACGTTCACCGTGCCGGCGATGAACATCCGCGCCATGAACTACAACTCCTCGCGCGCCGTCTTCCGCGCCGCCAACAAGCACAACGTCGCCGCGATGCTGTTCGAGATCGCCCGCTCGGAGATCGGCTACACCGGCCAGCGGCCGATGGAGTACACGATCAGCGTTCTGGCCGCGGCCATCAAGGAAGGCTACCACGGGCCGGTCTTCATCCAGGGCGACCACTTCCAGATTTCGGCCGGTCGCTACAAGACCAGCCCCGACGCCGAAGTGCAGGCCGTCAAGGACCTGATGGTTGAGGCCATCGCCGCCGGCTTCTACAACATCGACATCGACACCTCCACGCTGGTTGACCTGAGCTACCCGACCCTCGACGAGCAGCAGCACACCAACTACAGTCTCTGCGCCGAACTGACCCAGTATGTCCGCTCCATCGAGCCGGAGGGTATCACCGTCTCCCTGGGCGGCGAGATCGGCGAGGTGGGCCACAAGAACTCGACCGTCGAGGAACTCCACGCCTTCATGCAGGGCTACCGCCGCGTGCTGCCCGACAGCGCCGCCGGCGGCGTCCCCGGCATCTCCAAGATCTCCGTGCAGACGGGCACGAGCCACGGCGGCGTCGTCCTGCCCGATGGCACGTTGGCCCAGGTGAAGGTGGACTTCGACACCCTGCGCGATCTGAGCCGCGTGGCCCGCGAGGCCTATGGCATGGGTGGCGCGGTGCAGCACGGCGCGTCGACGCTGCCGCCGTCGGCCTTCAACAAGTTCCCGGCCATCGGCACGGTCGAGATCCATCTGGCGACCAACTTCCAGAACATCGTCTTCGACTACCTGCCCAAGGAAATGGTCGATGAGGCCTACATTTACCTGCGCGAGAACCACAAGGATGAGTGGAAGCCGGGCAAGACCGACGAGCAGAGCCTCTACTCGGCGCGCAAGCGGGCCATCGGCCCCTTCAAGGCCAAGTGGTGGAACATGGATCCGGCCAAGCTGGATGAGATCAGCGGCGTCTTGCAGGAGCAATTCGAGTTCCTGTTCGACCAACTGAACGTCAAGGGCACGCGCGAAGTGGTGGAACACGTGACGACCCGCGTCGTCATCCATCAGCCCCGGCCGGCCGCCGTGGCCGCGGCCGTCGCCGCCGAGGACGTGAAAGACCTGGCCGACTAGGGGCTAGGGGCTAGGGAAGAGCGCTCTTCCCTAGCCCCTCTTCCCTACCCCCTATCCCCTATCAATACCCCTCCTGCCAGTCCACCGCGTTGATGAGCGGCTCCCCGGCCAGGTAGCGGCGCAGGTTGGCCACGAAGAGATCGACGGCTCGCTCTTCGTAGTGTGTCGTCATGCCGCTGACGTGGGGCGTCAGGATGACGTTGCGCATAGCCCACAGCGGGCTGTCGTCCGGCAGCGGTTCCGTCTCGAACACGTCCAGCCCCGCCCCGGCGATCCACTCCCGTTGCAGCGCCCGGATGAGGGCGCGCTCGTCGATCACCCCGCCGCGGCCGACGTTGATCAGATAGGCCGACGGCTTCATGGCCTGCAAGAGGCTTTCGTCGAAGAGATGGCGCGTGCGCGCCGTCAGCGGCAGCGTCACGACGACGTAGTCGCACTGGGCCACGACGGAACGCAGCGCCTCGTTGGGGTAAATGCGCGTCGGCAGGGAGCCGTCGGGGTCGCCAAAGCCGGGCAGGGTGTAGCCCCCGTCGGCCACGCGGCGGGCGTCGCGCTTGGTGACGAGGATGGTCATGTTGAAGGCTCGCGCCAGCCGGGCCACTTCGCGGCCGATGCTGCCGTAGCCGACGATGCCCAGCGTCCGGCCGGCCAGCTCGTCGGACATAAAGGTCTCGCGCCGCCCCTGGGGCCACGTGCCTTCGCGCTGGGCGCGCAGCCAGCGCGGCACACGGTTGGCCCAGGCCAGCATTTGCGCCAGGACGTATTGGCCGATGTTGGGCGCGTGGATGCCGCTGGCCGTCGTCAGAACCACGCGGTAGCCCGGCTGCGCCTCGCCGCCGGCGTCGTCCGTGTCTTCGCCGATAGCCCACAGGGGCGAATCGGCCATCCCCTCGACACCCGCCCAGTGGCTATGGACCCAGCGCAGGTGCGGCGCTTGCTCCGGCCGCAGCAGGCGGTCGGTGGTGTAGTGGATCTCCGCCTGAGTCGTGTACCCTGCCGGCCAGCCCTCCCGTGGGATAGACAGGCGCTCAATGGCCAGATCGGGCGAAACGGCGGCGATGCGCTCGACCAGCGCATCGGGGATGGGCGCGGTGATCAGGACTTGTCGCTTCAATGCATCACTCCCGGCGGCCCATTCGCGGCCGCGCGCCGCCGAGTGTAGCACAAAGACGGCCGTCCGCGACGCGACCTCAGAGGTCTTCCGCGACCTCTGAGGTCTGACGGCTTACTTCTTCGCTTCTCCTGCAACCCACCTGCCACCCGTGCGTATAGGCTGACAGTAACGACAACATCGATTCCTGGAGGTACAAGGAAATGTCTGACAAGCGACTGATTCGTTCCCGTGATGATCGGATGCTCTTCGGCGTCTGCGCCGGGTTGGCCCACTACCTGAATATCGACCCGATTATCGTGCGTCTGCTCGTGGTGTTGCTGACCCTGTGGAACGGCATCGGCGTACTGGCGTATGTGGTGCTGGCCATCATCATGCCCCAGGAGCCGGCCGTCGCCCCCAAGGTCAACGCTTTCGACGAGGAAGAGATCATCGTCAAGGGTTCCTAAGCGTATCCTGCCGGCTTTACCTGTGGCTTACCGGCACTGCCGGCGCGGCGCGGCCGTTGGAATCCTCTTCCAGTACTGGTAGGACGGCCGCGCTGCCCCGGCGCTCCTTTGGCTTTCCTCTGGCGCAAAACTTGCGTTTCCAATCTCCTGCCGCCAGATGAAGCACGAAACGGCCGGTCTCGCGAGAGACCGGCCGTTTCCTTTATGGGAAGAGGAAAGAGGAAGGGTCGCGTTGCCCAGACGGGGGCGCTGGCTATACTTACGTGTCGCGCTGCCGGCCGGGTGGTGCGAGAACAACGACGAGGACATAGCCAATGGCATTGGTCATGAAATTCGGCGGGACATCGGTTGGCAGCGCCGACGCCATGCGCGAGACGGCCGACCTCATCCTGCAAGCCCGCGACACCTGGGGCGATGTGGCCGTCATCGCCTCGGCCATGGGGTCGAAGCCGGTCAAGGTGACCGATCTGCTGCTGCAAGGCGCGCACACGGCTTACACCGGCGACGGCGACACCTATCGCCGCCTGGCCCGCCAGCTACGCGATATCCACTACGAGGCCATCGACGGCCTGCTCTCGCCCGAAGGGGAGCGGCAAGTCATCCTGGCCGAGATCGAGCGCTTCATCGGCCGCTACGCCAGCCTGTGCGGCGCGGTCAACGTTCTGGGCGAATTGACCTCGCGCGCCCTCGACGCCATCAGCGGCATGGGCGAGCAGATGAGCGTGCGCATCCTGGCCGCCTATCTGCGCGAGCTGGGCTACGAGGCCGAGGCCATCGATGCCACGGCGCTGATCGTCACCGACCAGAACTTCCAGAACGCCAACCCCCTGCCGGCCGAGACGCGCGCCCAAACGTCGGCGCGGCTGGGGCCGCTGCTGGAGCGTGGCGCGATTCCCATCGTCACCGGTTTCATCGGCGCGACGGCCGACGGCGTGACAACCACGCTCGGCCGCGGCGGCTCCGACTTCAGCGCCGCCATCCTCGGCCAGGCCGTGGACGCCGACGAGGTCTGGATTTGGACCGATGTCGATGGCGTCATGTCGGCCGACCCGCGGCTGGTTCCCGGCGCGGTGTCCATTCCCACGCTGACTTTCCGCGAGGTGTCGGAACTGGCCTACTACGGGGCCAAGGTGCTGCACCCCAAGACGATGCGGCCGTGTGTCGAGAGCGGCATCCCCCTGCGCATCAAGAACACCTTCAACCCGACCCACCCCGGCACGGTCATCGTCGATGAGTCGCCGGCGACCAACGGCGCGCTCAAGGCGGTCACGGCCATCAAGGGCGTGACGATGATCAACGTCGAGGGCAAGGGCATGATCGGCGTGCCCGGCATCGCCGCGCGGACGTTCGGGGCCGTCGCCCGGTTGGATGTCAGCGTGCTGCTCATCACCCAGGCGTCGTCGGAACAGTCGATCAGCTTCATCGTGCCGGCCGACTCGGCCGCGGCCGTGGGCGCAGAGTTGGAGGCGGAGTTTGCCGCCGAGTTGCGCCGCCGCGACATCGAGCGCATCTGGGTGCGCGACGCCGTGGCCATTGTCACCATCGTCGGCGCGGGCATCCAGACGACGCCGGGCATCGCCGGCCGCGTCTTCAGCGCCCTGGGCGACCACCACGTCAACGTCATCGCCATCGCTCAGGGGTCGTCAGAGTGCGGCATCAGCCTGGTCGTGGCCGCGGAGGATGTCGGCCGGGCGGTGGCGCATATTCATGAGTTGATCGTGGCGTGGTGAGGCGGAGCGGGGGAGGCGGGGAGCGGGGGAGGCGGGGAGCAGGGGAGCAGGGGAGCAGGGGAGCAGGGGAGCAGGGGAGCAGGGGAGAGAAGAAACAATCTCGTTGAGGTGTCATCATCATGGCAAAGAAGAGTGTTTATCGCGGCCTTGTTGTCGGGGCGATGGCCGCCGCGGGGGCGGTCGTCGCCGGGCGGCTGGTTCAGCGGCGGACGGTTCC
>JAIBAS010000575.1 GCA_019695075.1 Promineifilum sp.
TTGACCGGCGTGACCTCAGCATCTTCCGCATCGGCTACGATATGTTGGAAAGGTGTCTCATCAATAACCTGCCTGCTTCTTTCAGGCAGGTGCCTTACTTCACCTGATTTTGTGTCAGGTAGCTAGGACAGTGGCCAGTGGCCAGTAGGTCAGTAGTCACTGTCTACTGTCTACTGTCTACTGTCTACTGTCTACTGTCCACTGTCCACTGCTTATCCTCTGCTATAATCGCGCCCCATGAAGGTAGCGGTGCTCTCTGACATTCACGGCAACTTGCCGGCGCTGCGGACGGTCATCGCCGACATCGACGTCTGGTCGCCCGACCTGGTTGTCGTTGGCGGCGACATCATCAACCGCGGGCCGCTCTCCGGGGAGTGCCTTGACCTGCTCGTGGAACGGCAGGCGGCCGACGGCTGGTATCTCTTGCGCGGCAACCACGAGGATTTCGTCCTCGACTGCGCCGACCCACTGCGCGCCCTGCCCGGCCCCGGCTACGAGACGACGCGCTTCGCCCACTATGCCCTCGGCCAGGTGGCCCACCATGCCGGGTTGCTGCTGTCGCTGCCCGATGTCTTCGAACGCGCCGCGCCGAACGGCGACATCTTGCGCATCGTCCACGCCTCCATGCGCAACAACCGCGACGGCGTCTACCCCATGACCACCGACGAGGAGTTGCGGCGACAGATCGCCCCCGCGCCGGCCGTCTTCGTCACCGGCCACACCCACCGCCCGCTCAGGCGCACGCTCGACGGGACGCTGGTGGTCAACATCGGCTCCGTCGGCGCGTCCTTCGACGAGGATCGCCGCGCCGCCTACGGCCGCTTCGAGTGGGCCGGCGAATGGACGGCCGACATCGTCCGCCTGCCCTATGACTACGCGCAAATCGAACGTGACTACGTGGCGTCCGGCTTCCTCGACGAAGGCGGCCCGCTGGCACAGATCATGCTTGTCGAACTGCGCAAGGCGCGCGGTCTCATCTTCCGCTGGGCCAGCCGCTACCAGGACGCGGTCATGGCCGGTCTCCTGCCGCTGGAGGAGAGCGTCCGCCTCATCCTCTGCGACGACGATGTCCGCCCTTTCACCGGTCCGCCGGGCTGGATAATAACGTAGGGGCAGACCTGCGTGTCTGCCCTCACCCAAGTTCGACAACTCACGGCCTGATCAGGTAGAATCCCCGCGCTCGCCCTGACAGGGATGGCGCGTGACCTTAAAACAATTGTCATATGAGGGGGTTAATTGACCGATGGCAGACAGGCAACGTGACACCATTATCGACCGCTTGCAGCAGCACCGCCGCACCCGGCCGGCCGCGCCCGCCTACTACACCAAGCTCGGCGCGGCGTGGGTCCCGACCTCATGGGAGGAGTACGTCAACCAGGTGCGCACTGCCGCCCGCGCGCTGATGACTCTGGGCGTTGGCCCGGGCGACGTGGTCTGCATGCTGGGCTTCAACCGGCCGGAGTGGGCCACCGGCCAACTGGCGGCGATGATGATCGGCGGCGTCGGCGCGGGCATCTACGCCACCAACAGCCCGCCCGAAGTCCAGTACATCCTCAACCACTCGGCCGCGCCGGTCGTCATTCTGGAGAACGAAGGCCAGTGGGCCAAGATCAACGCCATCCGCGCCAACTTGCCCCACTTGCGCGCCGCCGTGCTCATGCGTGGCACGAAGATCGACGACCCGCTGGCGATGACCTGGGAGACGTTCCTCGGCCTGGCCAACGACACCAGCGAAGCCGCCCTCGATGCCCGCATCGCCGCCATCGAGATGGAGCAATTGGCCAGCCTCATCTACACCTCCGGCACGACCGGCCCGCCCAAGGCGGTCATGCTGTCCCACAAGAACCTTTCTTCGACCGCCCACCACGGCCAGCAGCTTTTTGACCTGACGCCCAACGATGTGCTGCTGTCCTACCTGCCCATGTCCCACATCGCCGAGCAGATGTTCTCCATCCACAACGGCGCGTCGGTCGGCTACCCGGTCTACTACGCCGAGTCGCTGACCAGGATGCCGGACAATCTGCGCGAAGTGCAGCCCACCATCTTCTTCGGCGTGCCCGGCGTGTGGGAGCGCTTCCGCAACCG
Source organism: Promineifilum sp. (assembly GCA_019695075.1). GTDB lineage: Bacteria > Chloroflexota > Anaerolineae > Promineifilales > Promineifilaceae > Promineifilum. The sequence goes on from JAIBAS010000575.1 coordinate 2,086, forward strand.
CGTGGCCGAGCGGCTGGGCGAGGCCCACGGCGCACGGAAGCGCATCGCCGACTGGGCGCAGGGGGTCAGCCGCGAGGTCGTGGCCCTGCGCAACCAGGGCCAGGAGCCGGCCGGCGCGCTGGCAGCCAGGTACCGTCTGGCCGAACGTCTGGTCTTCGGCAAGGTTAAGCCGCTACTGGGCTTCAGCCGGGTGCGTGTGGCCGTCTCCGGCGCGGCGGCCATCGACAAGAGCATCCTGGAGTTCTTCAGCGGGTTGGACGTGATTATCTACGAGGTCTATGGCCAATCGGAGGGCTGCGGGCCGACGACGTTCAACCGGCGCGGGGCGACTAGGTTCGGCACAACCGGCCAGGCGTGGCCGGGCAGCGAGGTCAAGCTTGGCCCCGACGGCGAAGTGCTGATGCGCGGCCCCAACGTCTTCATGGGCTACTACAAGGACAAGGCTGCTTCGCGCGAGACGCTCGTCGACGGCTGGCTCCATTCCGGCGACCTGGGCCGCTTCGACGAGGACGGCTTTCTGACCATCGTCGGCCGCAAGAAGGACATCATCATCACCTCCGGCGGCAAGAACATCGCCCCGCGTAACATCGAGGCGGCGCTGAAGAACGTGGAGTTGGTGGGCGACGCGGTTCTGGTGGGCGAGGGGCGGAAGTATCTCTGCGCCCTGCTGACGCTCGACCCGGAGAAAGCCGAGCGTTTCGCCGAGGCCAACGGCATTTCCGGCGCGGAACTGCACACTCACCCCAGAATCATCGAGGCCATTCAGGCCGACATCGACGAGAACGTCAACCCGCAGTTCGCCCGCGTGGAACAGATCCGCAAGTTCACCCTGCTGCCCCGGCCGTTCAGCATTGAGGGCGGCGAGATGACGCCGACGCTGAAGCTCAAGCGCAAGGCCATCTGTGACATGCACGTGTCTGACATCGAGGCGATGTACGTTGGGGAATAGACTTATGCAGGGGCCAGGGGCTAGGTTCTAGGTTCCAGGTTCCAGGGAAGAGCAGTTTTCCCTGGCCCCTGGAACCTAATCCGCCCGAACCTGCGCAAAGATCAGCGTATCGCGTAGCCCGCCGGAGATGTGGTCGCGGGCGTCGTGGCGGAACGTGCCTTCCAGCGTATAGCCGGCGCGCCGGGCCACGGCGGCGCTGCGCGTGTTCTTCAGGTCGCAACGAATCTCGACGCGCCGCGCGCCGAGCTGCTCAAAGGCGAAGCGGGTGATGCCGTTGACCGCTTCGGTGATGTAGCCGCGGCCGGCGTGGCTGGTGCGCGCCCAGTAGCCGATCTCGAATTTGGGTATCGACCAGTCGATGCGGTGCAGCCCGCTGCCGCCGATGATGCGGCCGTCCTCTTTTAGCGTCAGCATCATCCACAAGTCCTCGCGGGCCAGGAACTTGAGTTGTCCCTCGCGCACGCGGACGCGATACCACTCCTCTGTGGGCACGACCACCGCCCAGGGCATCCACGGCGCTAACTCCGACTGCGACTCCAGCACCGCCTGGTGCAACGGCGCGGCGTCTTCCGGCAGCGGCCCACGAATGATCAGCCGCTCCGTCTCGAAGCTGTAGGGGAAGTCGCGCAAAATCGGGTTGTCCACAGCAGCCTCCTGTCTACGGCGCGCCGAACTGCCAGGCGACCACCGGCGTATAGACGCGGTTCGTCCAATTCGCGCCGCGATTGTCCTTCTCGATGAGCAGCACCGGCGAGCCGCCGATGGCGTAGAACGGGTTGGGCGACGCGCCGCCGGGGAAAGGGTTGCGGTTGGTCGCCGGCGGCAGGGCGATGACGTAGTGCCCCTGGACAGCGGCGATGGGCTGCGTGCGGCCGTCGGCGTAGACCAGCGTCGCCCGGCCGTCGGGGCTAACAGCGTCAACGATGGCCGTCTCGTCCCGCCCGCACAGCGTCCACAGGCCGATAATGCGCTCGCCCGTGGCCGGCCGGTAGAAGGCGATCCACTCCTGGGGCTGCGTCTTCGCCGCCGGATTCACCTGGCCGGGGCAAACGTCCGCCTCGCCCGCGCGGGCGCGCCAGTACGGCTGCACGCCGGTGAGGTAGGTCGTCAGCACGCGAAAGGCGGCCAGGTTCGGCCGCGGCGAGCCGGGCGAATCGTGCTGCGTGAAGCAGAGCATGTCCGGCGGGTTGCGGTAGAGGCCGTTGGCGTCGCCGGCGCAGGGCTTGCCATTGTACTGGCCGTTCGCGTCGCACAGTTCGCCGTTGTGGGGCGGGAAGTCCGTACCCGCCGGCTGGTTGCCGCAGCCGTCGTAGAGCTGGAAGTGGAACACGGCCGTGGCCCCGGTGAACATGGCGTACATGGCCGACTGGATGGTGTAGGCCGCCTGCTCGGCCGTCGTCGCCCGCAGGGCGCTGGCCGGGTCCCAGATCGGCCCGGGATAGTCGTCCCAGGCGGGCACGCCCGACTCGTTGAGCCAGATGGGCTTCTCGAAGCCGAACTCGCGCATCGTCCCGCGCGCCCGGTAGACGTGATACCACGACTTCCAGGCGTGGAAGTAGCTGTGTGTGGCCAGGATGTCGTGGTAGAAGCCATAGCCGGCCACGGCCGGGTCGGCGGCCAGCACGGTCAGCACGTCGCGGTAGTACTCCAGCTTGCGGTAGTCGTTGGCCAGCCCGGCGAAGAGTACCGTCGCGCCGGGGTCGGCCGCCTTGGTGGCCAGATAGCCGACCTTGAGCAGCCGGGCATAGTCCTCGACGCTGGCATCCCAGAAGATAGCCAGGTCCGGCTCGTTCCACATCTCCCAATGGGTGACGCCGACGCCGACCGGCCAGCCGTTGGCCTGGGCCAGCACGCCGCCAGGCTTATAGCGGTTGACGGCCGCTGTCGTGAAGACCGCCCACTTGTTGGCCGGGTTGGGGGCCTTGCCGGGCGCGGGCGTGTCCGTGCCGTCGGCGAAGGTCGGCTCATGGAGGCCAACGGGCGTGGCCCGCTCGATGGCGTCGAGGCTCAGTTCGCCCGGCCGGAGGCGCGGCACGCGGCTGGCGCGGGCGGCGTTGCCGGTGGTGTAGAAAGCCGGCGTGCCCAGCAGGATGGCGTCCAGCCGCAGCCCGTGGGCGATGTCGGCCTGCACGGTCGCGTCCTGGGCCGCCCAGTTGAAGACGCCGGGGCTTTGCTCGATGTTGAACCAGTACAGCGGCCAGCGGTTCCACGTCGCCCCGGTGGCCAGGCCATTCCGGTACTGCTGCTCCAGCGATTCCGCCGTGCGACCGCTGCCCGGCAGGCGATCCTCGGCCGAACTGATGAAGACGACGCCGAAAGCATTGGACGGTTCGTCCTGCGTCGCAGCGGGCGCGATGGCGTCGGGCGACGCCACACTAGCCGCCGCCGAGGCCCGCGCCGTCAGCCCGACGGCCAACAGCAGAGCAGCAAGCAGGATCAGCACAGGAAGGGCAGGCCTTCCCGTAGAAGCACGAGGGGGATTTTCCATAGGCTAGGTCGGATGCTCGCCCAGCAGGCTCACCAGCCCGCGCAGGCCGGCGGCGATGCGTTCCAGCGTGTAGCCGCGGCCGTCGCGCTGGAAGCGGAAGATGTCGATTTGCAGCGGCGACAGCAGCGCCTCGCCGATGTAGTCGATGTCCAGGCCGGGGGCCAGCTCGCCGTTGCGCGCCGCCGACCGCAGCAGCGCGCTGACGGTCATGAACTGCCAGAAGTGGGGCAGGTTCAGGGGCGTTTCCGTGCGCAGCAGGCCGCCATGCTGCACCTCGGCCAGCAACGGCGCGTGCTTGTCCGTGAAGAACACCAGCGCCTCCAGGAAGTCGCCCAGTTGGCGGAGATACGGCTGGCCGGCGCGCGTCTGCTGCCGGAAGCGCGCCAGCGCCTCGGCCTGGAAGGTGCTCATCTGGCTGTCCAGGAGCGCCAGGCACAACTCGCCCTTGCTGGCAAAGCGGCGATAGAGCGTGCCCTTGCCCACCCCGGCCGCCTCGGCAATCGTGGCCATGCAGACGGCGGCGACGCCGTGCTCGGCGAAGAGGCGCTCGGCCGTTTGCAGAATCAGCGCCCGGTTGGCGGCGGCGTCGGCCCGCACGTGGCGCTCGGCCGCGCCACTGTCGTCGAGTGTCGTCAGGTCAATTCGTGGCATCATCTTTTTCTAACCTAGATTATACGCGAAACGCGTTGATTTGCACTTGACAAGCGGACTTGAGTCCGCTAATATCATAGCAGATAAACGGACTAAAGTCCACATGCAAAATACAAACAAAGAGGAGAGCACGACAATGGCCTGGCAAGTAGACAAATCCCACACCCATGTTACCTTTGTGGCGCGCCACATGATGGTCGCCAAGGTGCGCGGTGAGTTCAGCAATTACGAAGTTGAAGTGGCCTATAACGAGGACACTCCCTCCCTTTCGTCGGTCAAGGCGGTTATCTACACCGACAGCATCAACACCCGCGACGAGCGGCGCGACGGCCACCTGCGCTCGGCCGACTTCTTCGACGTGGCCAACCACCCGGCGATGACCTTCGAGAGCAAGCGCGTGGAGCAGCTGCCCAACGGCAACGGCCACATCGCCGGCGACCTGACCATCCGCGGCGTGGCCCGCGAGGTCGTGCTCGACGTCGAGTCCTACGGCCAGGCCACCAGCCCGTGGGGCACGACCAGCGCCGGCTTCTGCGCCACGACCAAGATCGACCGCAAGGACTGGGGCCTGACGTGGAACCAGGCGCTGGAGACGGGCGGCTGGCTGGTCAGCGACCAGATCAATATCGAGATCGAGATCGAACTCGTCAAGGTTCCGGAGGCCCAGGCCGAGCTGGCCGCGGCCTAAGCGAGGAATGACAATGCCCGAAGTGATGCCCCCACCCCACATTGGCCGGGTCGCCCTGGCCGTGGCCGATCTGGAGCGCTCGGTGCGCTTCTACACCGAGACCATTGGCCTGACGCTGCTGGAACGTGGCGGGGGCATCGCTTCGCTGGGCGCGCCCGACCGGGCGCTGCTGGAGCTGCATGAGCAGCCGGGCATCTCGCCGGTGCGGCGGGCGACGGGGCTATACCACTTCGCCCTGCTGCTGCCCTCGCGGGCGGATCTGGGCGACGCGCTGGAGCATTTCGTCCGCGTCCGCGCGCCCATCGGCGGCTTCGCCGACCACGCCGTCAGCGAAGCCATCTACCTGACCGACCCCGACGGCCACGGCATTGAGGTCTACCGCGACCGGCCGCGCGCCGAGTGGGCCTATGCCGGCGGCCGGCTGAAGATGACCACCGACCCCATCGACTTCGACGGCATTCTGGCGGCGCGGCATGGCGACCGGCCGGTGATGCCCGCGGGCACGATGATGGGCCACATCCACCTGCAAGTGGCCGACATCGCCGCCACCGAGCGCTTCTACATCGATCTGATCGGCATGGAGCCGGTCATCCGCTACGGCCCCTCGGCGACCTTCCTGGCCGCCAACGGCTATCACCACCACATCGGCGGCAATACCTGGGCTGGGGCCGGCCTGCCGCCCGCCCCGGCCGGCGCGGCGCGGCTGCTGTGGTATGAGATTCAGCAGCCGGACGCGGCAGCGCTGGAGGCCATCGCCGCGCGGCTGGCGGCGGCCGGCCACCCCTTTGAGCAGGACGCTGATGGGTTGCGGGTAGTGGATCCGTCGGGAATTGCGTTGTTGCTGACAGCGCTCTGAACCAGGGCCTGACCGACTAGTCAGCGGTTGCGGCTGGTGAAGGATAGGGCGGAGTCGCTGCTGGTGGCAGTGGCGGCCCAGTGATGGATGTTGGACGCGGCGATGATGGGGCTGGTGAGGTTGAATTGTAGGAATGGGATCTCTCAATAAGAATACAATTTGATATTCGGACCCTAATTACTCGGTAGACTGCGAAACGTAGCGACGACTTGATCAAATAAAGGCTCTACCTCTACGTAGTCATCGCCCCTGGCTGATAGAGTTATTACAAAGCCGTCGTCGGCCCGAGCAATGTAAGCATCCTTCTTCTGAAGAGGAGGAGAGAGTTCCGCATAAATCGTGTACTCTCTCATAATTACCGTATTGTTTCCTAAGACGACCGTTTCTTCTGGCATAATCTCGTACTTGAAACCCGGTCGCATGTACTGCTCTGCAATTCGCTGCCTACCCCAATCGGACACGTCCTGTAGTGACGGGTGGTGGAACTCTTTTCGGCGGATTTCGATCACCGGAAAAGGCAACTCGCGCCAGAGTAGGGCTACTTGCTGCTCATCCCCATGAAATCCCCCGGCAAACATATCGAACGACCAGCCTGCCGGGTAGTCAATAGCGTAACCACCTATAGTGCGGCTCCAAAGCGTATGCCACCCTCCGTCACTAAATCGCGATTTAATCACCAGGGTAGCTGCTAAGAGCGAAGCTAGAACGAGAAACAGGACAAAAACGACGGGGCCTATCTTTAGAAAACGACGGGGAGTGTAACCAATTTTCTGCAAAAGTCTGTACTCCGGTTGTCAAGTTGTCACCGCCGGTCCTCTCCGCTCGACCGGAGATAGATTAGCACCAACACCAGCTTTGTTGAACACAGCCACCTAACCCGATGACGTCAGCTTGCGCGATTGTACTTCAAATGCATCCCTTCGACCGAAGCGCTGATTTAAGCATCTTGAGTTTAGCATCGTGATCCAGCCGATCCCACTCACGGTGAGTAACTAAGGGCAACTCAACTGATTCAATTGGTGGGTCTCCATACTTGTACCATTGGGCACTTGCATGGCATCGGCGACAACAGAGGTAGCCCGTGAAATCATATCGTTCACCTGAGGGAGCAACATCTGATACCAGTCTCATCATCCAATCAAAGCAGTCGGCGAGGTTTGAAGCATTCTCACCCATGATCGTCCGTATTAGAGCCAAAAGCTCGCTGTAGGTTGGATCATCCCACAGACTGAGTTCGCTAATCTCACCAGAGTACGTACGACCGAGTGCGCGACCATAGCTTACAAAATCACCAAGCCGATAGCCGTGACCAATATGTCCACAACTGTCACAGCGGATTAATCAATGCTCGAGGTTCTGGATTCGGGGTGATTGTAGTTTCACGCTGTGGCCCTATTGGTGTTAACTTTTAGATGCGGATACTTAGGCGTAGAGTGGGCTTCCCCCATCTATTGGAGTCAACAAGAAAGTTAAGCATACAGGTTAGTCGTACAGACTAGCCAAATAGGCTCGGATCATCATTGATGATGTGTTGCCCATAGACTTGCACCATTCGTGCATAGTCTCCTACCGTAATGGGAATCCGATCCTCTAATTCCATTCCGGTTACGCGCGTAAATAACGACAGCGCCGGCTCACCAACGTGACGTCTGAGTAGCGCAGTCAAGTGATCGCGCACTAATCTACCTTCATCGTCATACTTCCAAACTGAGGAAGGCTGCCCGTTTATCATTTTCGTAACGAAACAGCTGACGTCTTCGTCGCGTTCGTCTAGAATCAATTCAAGAGCCAAGTTCTCGCCAAGGTAAACCACCCTCGTTTGGCCTATCCTGTGATTGCTCTCCAGGTAAGGCCCTTTAAAGCGGCCATTTAGGAGCACTGAAAAGCTGTTTTGAACAGCGTCGAAGAATAGCTGCTGAAGTTCAGTAGCCATTATATCCTCTCAAAATCAGTCAAACCCCGGGACGCCACCTGCGTACTTACCTGCCCGTTCAAAGACTAGCTCTATCAATGGCGTCCAAACACGATCTATGACAGCCCCATTTGGCTCTTGGGAATTGGCTGTCCCTTGGGATAGAAGATCACACCGGCCGGCCCTTCCATCTCGGCCCAACCGATCATGTCAAGTATTTCCTGGCCGGAGTATTCTTTAGAAATAACCATGAGCGCCTTTGTACCTGGATCAACTGCCATTTCCCGCCCAATACCGAGCAGTCGTTCTAAATTGGCGCCTATTCTCTTGCCGCTGTAAATCAATAGCGGAACGACATAGTAACCTGCATCGCGAGGATCGCTCCGGCACCAGTCCATTGCCATTACGACCGAAACTATTCCTCGCATTAGATCTATCTCGGACTCCCTTCGTGCAGCATACATTGTCATACGTACTGCATACGTAGCAAGGACATTGATTGCTCTTGTGGCAGATTCCCAATCGCAGTTGGAAGTCCTGATAATCTCTCTTTGTAGAGGAGTCGCTTCATAGTACAGGTCAATCAACGACACAAGTAGGTCATCAGTAGGTGAAGGAATGGCCTCGTCCCCGTATTCTTTGAAGTCAATCCGCGGCAGTGTTTCGAGCCATTTCCCAGCACGCGTCAGAAACTCGTTCTCGTCAATCATTACACGACCTCGAATCAGTGAGGTGGAACAAGGTAATCGCCAACTCGTTGATACCCCGCCTGCAGTAGTTCCCTGCCGAAACCGGAGATACCGTAATCCGTGCTGATAAGCTTTGATGAGTTGATCTGCGACGCCAAGTAGAAAACGTCACCTCGCTCAATGCCTTGACTAGGGTGTGTATACAAATTGGCGCTGGCCATGCCCGCCCTGAAGCCACGGGGCCAGTCAACGACGGCCCCTGAACGGGCCTTCAGAGGTGTGCGAGCGTTGCCTGAGTCGGCCTCGGCCGGCGTCGTTGACTAGTCCGGTTGCCTTTAGGCCCGGGCGGCCTGGTCGAACAGACCGTTTCGCTAATTTGCATATACGCCCTAGAAGCTCACTGTAGGTTGGATCATCCCACAGACTGAATTCGCCTTAGGCGTAGAGAGTAGGTAACCGGGATAGGTCACACGGGGCCTTGTCACCCGATACAACCAAACAATCTCAGCCCCGCCTCAACCGTTTTGACTTTTTCCTCACGACTAAGGCGTTCCCATTCGCGGTGTGTAACTAAGGGCAGATGGATTTTCTCCATGTCTGGTTCTCCGGGCTTGTACCAGTTGGCATTTGATCCGCATTGGCGACAACAGAGCCTGCCCGTGAACGTGTATTGCTCTCCAGAAGGCGCAGGATCCGCAACTAAGCTCATAACCATGTGAAAGCATTCGCGAAGTCTTGAGACGCTTTCATTCACCAACGTCCTTACAATTCCCAAGACCTCCTCGTAGACAGAATCTTCCCATGCACTAAACTCGGCTAACTCGCCAGAACACGTCCGCCCGGCTATGCGACCATAACTGCCAAGGTCTGGGAACGTGTAAGTGTGGTCTATAGTTCCACAACTTTCGCAACGGATCAGCCAGTGTTCCATCGCCTGTATGCGCGGCACTTGTTCGTCCGTATGAGTGCTCATGACACACCGTTTTTCTGCCTAAGGTTGAGAGACCAATGTAATCTCCACAAGTTTCAGGCTAAGAGTACAAACAAATCACCACCCAAAATCATGGGCTTTATCCCCCCATTTTTTGAAGGCAGCTTCTCGCGCCCTCTCCTTCACAATTGTATTGAGAGAGTAGAACACCTCGAAATCTCCTTGAAGAACATCTGCGCCAAAACTGTACAAATACTGGGAGAAGCGGCTGAGTAACTCAGGTATCCTAGAATTCATCAGGCTTAGCTTCTGTAGAATCTCATCTCCTTTGTCAGCAGCACGCAGCACTACAAGGTCCGCTAGGTCGAAGCAATACAGGACGGTATCCGCTCTCATTTCTCCTGCTGAGCATATTATCTGGCCGTCTTCAAGCTTGCAGATTTGAGCTCCCAAATAATTGTCTCTCAGTTCATAAACGACTCGAACCCCTGTTGCATGATTTTTCAACACCCATTCCCACACGTCCTTCCTATCATATTGCCCTGCTACTTTAAGGTCGAATCGCGTCATCAATGGTGCAAAAGCTTCGTTGCAGATGGCGAAGAATTCAGACGGCTTGTACAACTCAGCCGTGTACTTCCGTCGCGTCTTGCTCATGGTCTTTCTCCGTCTCAAGTATATAGTCTTCTTCTCAACTCTACTTTTCGGGGGGAAGTTCAGCTATTGGCAGTTGCTGGTGGGATGTCAGGGAAGAAGATCAGTAGTACCAATTACTCATATGTTGTGGCAGCGAGCAGCATTAGGCCAAACCATCGCCAACTTGAGCTTGGAATTCCCTGCTCCTGGTAGCCCGCATAGCCCTCGACGTCTTGAACCCATGCAGCAACAGCCTCTAGATAACTTTCTAACGTTACATTCTCCCATCGCTCCGGTCTTTGTATTAGCTCCTGCCGCAGTTCATGGACAAAAGCAATAAAGTCGTTACGTGAACAAACATTGTCGAGATACTTGTAGAGGTTCATCGATGTTCATTCCTTATGCGTATCGATAAGCCGTCACTCAGCCGTCACTCCTGGTAGTGAATTTATGGGCTTCTCGCGTTACTTCATCTGCCGACACCTAAAGTGACCCCCAAAGTCAAGTAAAGTGAACCCCAAAACCGGTTCGTCCGCAACTTTCGTGCTGACCTGGCTGTGCAGGCTGCCTATTGCCCCACCACCAAGCCGCCGGCCCCAAAGATGCCCGGCGAAGTGAAGAGCCGTCGCTTAGCGCCATCCTTAGCACTCAAACCCATTGGCGCGTTTATTCACAATCCGGCCTGGGGCGTCTCACAAGACCTGTCAGTCCGGCCGCCCCGTGCTACAATCGCCTCCATGTCCGCCAACGCGCCCAGGCCCATCCTCCTCCACGCCGACCAGGAGCACAGCGGCCTGCGCCTGGCCGTGTTTCTGGGCCTGTTTGCCGGCTTGCTGCTCGGCTTCGGTGTCGTCCTGCTGGCGCTAAACGCCTTCGCCCCGCCGGCGATCCGCGACTACCGCTACTTCCTGTCCTGTGTCGGCGCGTTCCCAGTGGCCCTGCTGCTCATCTGGGGCCTGGAGCGCCTGCTGAAGCGCGTCTGGCACAGCGGCCTGAGCCTGGAACTCACTCCATATGGCATTGTCGTCCACGATCAGCTAGGGGCCAAGGGCCAGGTTCCAGGTTCCAGGGAAGAGCGCTCTTCCCTAGCCCCTAATCCCTACCCCCTAGCCCCTACCCTCTCCTGGAGCGCCCACTTCACCCAGCTCAACTGGTACTTCCGCGTCAGCGGCTACCCGCGGGCAGGGCGCGAGCGGCGCGTGGCCAACAAGTGGCTCTGCCTGGGGACGGAGCTAAACCAGGACGGGACACGCCTCAACGTCTTCACCTTCATGCCGCCCGAACGGGCCGCGGCGTGGATCGACAATCCGCGGGCGGCCTTTCACCGGCTCAACCCGGCCGATGTCTACGAAACGTCGCCGCGGGCGCGCCTCGGCCCGCCCGGCCGTCCGACCATCCCCAACCAGGTGTTGCACTCCAAGGACGGCCGCTACTGGCTGGCCGAGCGCCGCCGTTGGGAGCAGGGCATGGAACTGACGCCGGCCGATTTCACCACCTTCATGGACGCCGCCCTGGCGCACGCCCGGCCCGGCCCGGCCGCCGGCGCGGAGTCACCAATCGTCTCAACACATTAGCCGCCGACGCGCGGCCCAGGAGAGTTGTGCAATGTTTCCCTTCATCACCGACGAGCACCGCATGATCGAACAGGCGGCGCGCGACTTCGGCCGCAATTCCATCGCCCCCATCGCCGCCGAGCACGACGAGACGGGCGACTTCCCGCTGGGGACCATCCGCGAGATGGGCCAGCTCGGCTTCATGGGCATCGAAGTGCCGGAAGAGTACGGCGGCGCGGGCATGGACACGCTGGCCTACGTGCTGGCGATGGTCGAGATCAGCAAGGCCGACGCCAGCCACGGCACGATCATGTCGGTCAACAATTCGCTCTACGCCCACGGCCTGCTCAAGTTCGGCACGGAAGAGCAGAAGCAGAAGTATCTCGTGCCCGTGGCCACCGGGCAGAAGATCGGCGCGTACAGCCTGACCGAGCCGATGAGCGGCAGCGACGCGGGCACGATGAAAAGCCGCGCCGTACTGAACCCCGAAGGCACGTGCTACGTCATCAACGGCCGCAAGTCGTGGGTCACTTCCGCCCCCTATGCCGACTTCATCATCCTCTTCACCATGACCCAGCCGGAGAAAAAGCACAAGGGCGTCACGGCGTTCATCATCGACACCGACCGACCGGGCTTCGCGCGCGGCAAGAAGGAGCCGAAGCTGGGCATTCGCGCCAGCGCCACCAGCGAAATCCTCTTCGACAACTACGAGTGCCCGGTGGAGAACCGCCTCGGCGCGGAAGGGGAGGGCTTCAAGATCGCCATGACCGTCCTCGACGCCGGGCGCATCGGCATCGCCTCGCAGGCGTTGGGCATTGCCGAGGCGGCTCTCGAAGCCAGCATCGCCTATGCCCAGGAACGCGAGGCCTTCGGCCAGAAGATCGGCGAATTCCAGCAGATTCAGGCCAAGCTGGCCGACATGAAGTGCCGCGTCGACGCCAGCCGGCTGCTCATCTACCAGGCCGCGCTGGCCAAGATGGCCTCCAAGGGCGGCAGCGGGCGCTACTCCCTGGAAGCCAGCGAGGCCAAGCTCTTCGCCAGTGAGACGGCCATGTGGGTGACCACCCAGGCCATCCAGATCCACGGCGGCATGGGCTATAGCAAGGAGATGCCGCTGGAGCGCTACTTCCGCGACGCCAAGATCACCGAGATCTACGAGGGCACCAGCGAGATTCAGCGCATGGTCATTGCCCGTGCACTGACGGGGCTGAGATAGGTTCCAGGTTCCAGGTTCCAGGTTCCAGGGAAGAGCGCTTTTCCCTGGAACCTGGAACCTAGGCCCCCACTAACGGACAAGGTTGATCAGCACGCCCTGCAGCAGGCGGGCCAGAAGAAGGATGACCACCGGGCTGAAGTCCAGGCCACCGATCGGAGGCATCAACCGGCGCAA
>JAIBAS010000362.1 GCA_019695075.1 Promineifilum sp.
GGGCGGTAATCGTCACCAACTGCGGCGCGCCGAAGCCGCCGCGGCCGTCGGGCAGACGCGCCAGCGCGCCGCCGTTGGGCAGCTCCACGACCGGGTTGAGCAGCGTGTAGCGCGCCCGGTGGATGAGGAACCACACGAACACCAGCCCGGCGACGCCCAGCGCCAGCAGGGCGAAGATGCCGACGCCGTAGAGTACCGGCAGCCAGCGCAAGGAGGTCTCTGCCCGACGCTGCTCCAGTTCCATGCGCGTCGCCGCGTCCTCTTGCACCAGGCGCACATTGGCATCAGCCTGGGCGTCAATTGTCAGCTGGTACACGGCCGTCGACGTCGCCGGCGCGGCTGTGGCGGTTCCGGCGACACTGGTTGCTGTCAGCATCCCGGCGGCGTCGGAGGTCGCGGCGTCCACCATCATCTGCTGGGCGATCTCCGTGGCGCTCACCGCCAGCGCCTGGGACATGGCCGTAGCCGCCCCGGCCGTGGCCCGCGCCTGTTCCTCATGGACGCGCGTGACGTAGGCGGCCTCCCGCGTCTGGAGGGCTTGCGCTTCGGCCGTCGCCGCCTGAATGACCGTCCAGGCGTCCACCGTCGCCCGCGCCGCGGCGGCGTCCATGCCCGGAACGGTGGGGGGCGGCGCGCTAACCCCAGTCGGCCCGGCCGGCGCGCCGCAGCCGGCCAGGAGTACGACCACCGCCAGCCATGCTAGAGTCTTCATGACGACCTCTAGTGCTCTAAAGTCCGCTCGTCGCCGGCCGCTGGAAGTCGCGGCGCGGGCAATCGGGGCAGGGTGGGCAGGGTAGGCAATGACGGCGGCACAGCCGGCTGCCGGCGCGGTCGGCGCGAACGGCGGCGCATGAGCCGGAACTCGCGGAGGGTCGGCCGTAGCGCCACAAGGGCGACAACGACCAGAACGAGCACCGCCAGGGCGACGAAGACCCAGGCGCTGCCCGAACCGTCGTCGCCGGCCAGTTGCGCCCGCAGAGCCGCCGCCTGGTAGTAGGGGGATCTCGCCCGGTACTCGGCCAGGTCTAGCATCCGGCCGGCGGCCGAGCGTGCGCCGGCGAGCAGGATTGCGCCAAGCGCCAGGACCAGCACCAGCAAGGCCGCTCCCAGTTCAATCCTTCGCATAGTAAACAGTCTCCAGCGACCCAACAGGCTCGGCCGGCAGTTCAGCGGCGTCTGGCTCTACGTCGGGGCGAAACATGGCAACGAAGAAGAGGGCGATGCAGACGGAGACAAACAGAAAGAAGCCCAACAGCATATGCCATTGAGCAGCCCGAACGGCGGCAACTTCAGCCACCGGGGGCGGTGGGAGCCCGGGATCCAAGCGCTCGGCAAGGAAGGCCCCGGCGATGAGCAGGACAAACAGAAGCAAAGCTCGCAGCATAAGACACCTCCGGTTGGCAACAACCGGCGCCGGAGAGTATCATCACGCCGGCGCCGATGCTGCCCTAGACAGCACGACGCAAGCACCCGCGGTCGCTGGTTAGCGCCCCGGCCGCGGGTGCGACTCCTCTTCAGTTTGTGTATCTTGCTCTCGCCGGTCCCTTTCCTCGCGCAAGAACCGCTTGATTGCTTTCACGATCACCCAGGATCGCGATCGCTCCTCGGCCGCGGCATAGGCGTCCAACTCCGCCAGGACATCGCTTGGAAGCCAGACGGAGACGGTGCGCGCGTCGGAATCGGCCACAAAGAACCTCCAGAAACGATTACGCACTTCGCCTATAGAATAGCATGAGAACTAATAGTGGTCAATAACGACTGTTGAATACCATATGAACAAATAGCGCATGATCTAGAAATGTGGGCACAAAAAGGATACAATAAGGTCACAAACAGGACGCATATGCGATGAATGACCAACTCTTGACGCTACTCATCCAAAAGTCGCCCCGAGCCGTCCAGCCGGCCATCGCCGCGCGAGCGGCTGCCCAGCGCCAGAATGCAACACTGGCGCGCAGCCTGTTGGCGCAGGCCGCCCAGGCTGCCCTGGCCGATGAGCAGGCCGACTTAGACCCGCAGGATCGGGCGCTGCTGGCTCAGCTGATTACCGAACCCGATGCCGCTATCAGCACGCGAGGGAAGGGGAGGCAGTTCAAGTTCCGGTTGACCGACAGCGAGTACCTGGAACTGCTGCGCCGGGCGGCGGCGGCCGGAATGAGCGCCTCCGCCTACGTGCGCCATAAAGCCCTCTACGAAGAGAGCTGAAGCTTTTGACGAACACACACCACACCATAGGGGACAAATGAATACCATCAACTGGCACGACCAGGTCAAGGTCGGCCGCGGCGCGACCGACACTGGGAGCGGACTCCTGTCCGCCCACCGCGCTCTTGAAGTCGCTCGCGACCTGCACGGGACCGGCCGCTGGAACGGAACCGGCCTCATCGTCATCCACGACGCCTACGATAGCCACCGCACGGCTAGCTACGAATGGCTGGGCGGTCTGGCCGCTCTCAAAGAGGGGGAGCACTACGAGATAGTGCAAGCGCTATGACCGGCGTTGTCCGGTCGCGGCAATGAATGCCATAGCGAGTACATTCCATGCAAGCCTTAGCAATTGACCAACTTAGACCTGGCTACTGGTACCAAAGTGATGTGGCCGAAACCTTGCATCGAATTGGCAAGGTAGACCTGGAAGCCCGCACCATCCATAGCGTCTGTGGTTTCACGGAACCGCTCTTCGACGACGAGACCGACGAAGACCTTGTCCTTTGGGTGATCAGCAGCGGCATCGACGTCAAAGAGAACATCGACCCAGGAATGGGGCTTTGCTCCTGCTGCGCCTTCAATGAAGAGTGGTACTTCCCGGAAAGAACGGATGCGCTCAGGCCGCGGCCGTCCGATAACCCTGTTCCAGCTGGCGCGCCGAACTTCCCCTAGGGCAGGGGGATTCGCATAGACATCACGACTGCATCATGCAAGCCGATCGCCAATGCACCCGCTCCGTGACCACGCCGCGGCGTGCCGGAGCCCTCCAGAACTGGACAGTAACTTCGATTCCAACATGTATAGGAGATAGCCATGATTGATCAACATCAGTACAGCAGCGCCCTGACGGCCGCTCTTCCGATGACTGAAGAAGAAGCCGCTGCGGCCGTGGCCAACGCCATCCCGGAGGGCAAGACCTACACGATCTACAAGGGCATGGACAACGCCCTGCCGGCGATGGTCCTCCTCCACGCTTGGGGCGTCGCCCCCATGCGTATTGCCGTCTACCACCGCGGCCGGTGCCGCCGGCGGGATGGTCGGCCGATCATGGTGCGCCCGCTCGACCAGGGCTATCCCGAAGCGCCGCTTGTCTGCCCGAATTGTGGCGCGACCATAGCAAGACAGCGGGCACTCGCCTTCAGCTTCATCCTTGAAGCCTAGCATTGACATCAGGCGAACAAACACCTATACTATTAGTAACTGATAGGAGCTAACAGATGACTCCATTGGGGATTCAACCCAATCGTAGTTTCTAAACTGCATGGAGTAAGCCATGAAAAAGCCCTTCAGCGCCGACTGGCGCGCCATTACCTGTAATGAGGACGAAGAGCAGTTCGCGACGAAGGCCGAAACTGAGCGTGTGGTACGCGAGCACACGGCCGGCCATGAAGACGTCATCGCCCTCATCTACCACAACGACCAGCTCAAGACCGTTGCCCTCTGGGGCCAGCTGTTCGACATTCGCTAAACCCACACACACCAGGAGAATGCAACCGTGAACCAAGCCTTGCCGATCATCCAACTTACAGGCGTTAACGACTTCGCGACGAACGTGGCTCGCAGTGGCCAGAGTCATGTCACCATCTACGGCGAACTGCTCATCCAGCAGGAAACGGTTAACGGCCAGCTTGGCCTGCAGGTGGAGCGGCCGATCAGTGTCTTTACGGCACTCGTCACCACGCCGGACGGCCAGCAAGCCATCGCCAGCCTGACCGTCGTTCAGGGCAAGCCCCAGCAGACTTTCAACGGCCGGCCTTTTCCCGACGAGGACGCAGACACCGCGGGGCAACTTGCCGAGCAGCAGCAACGTCACACACAACTGCTTGAAGACCTCATCGGCCGGATTCACGCCATTGACCCGCTTCTCAGCGTTGAGGCCTACAGCGGTGCGGTTTATACCCCGCCTGACATGCGGCGACTCACTGCTGACTGGAGGCCAGCCGTAGAGCCTGCCTAATGACGAAGGTACTTGACGTTGATAAGCAAATCGCTGACCTAATGGCGTAACTACCGCCAGGGCTAGAACCCTGCTAACATAGTCTTAGCAACTGCAAGCGAAGGACACACTTATGAGCGCCCTCATCCCGGTCGAGCAGAAATCGGTACTCTTTTACGATGATGCAATTATTGCCATCGCAGTCGACACGCCCGACGCTGGCCGGAAGATCTA